>JAFXMB010000005.1 GCA_017530735.1 Bacteroidaceae bacterium
CCTTATAGGAGCCCGCCCCTTCCATCTGGACACTTTCATGGATGTAACGCAGGACCAACTGGCTTTCAGATCGGCCATAATGGCGTCAATTGAGGTTGTTGTAGTGCTGATAAGCCGTCTTTCCATGCTTCTTACACGCAGCAAACATCAAATGAACTACACCGGATTCGTTATCTGGGAACTCCTGGAGGGTCTTGCCATCACCATGTTCTGCGCCCTGTTTGTATGGCTCATGGACCAGCGTACCATGCCCTACATTGAGTTGCTGCCCAAAATGTTTATTATAACTTTCTCCATCCTGGTATTCCCGTATGTGATATTGGCACTTATCGCCGAAATCAAGGACCGCGATATCCGGCTGGCAAAGAATTCAATCACAATAGAGAAATACGCATCGGGCCAGATTGGACGTGAGGACAGCACCCTGCCTTTCCTTGATGACAAGAAATCACTCAAACTGGCTGTAACCGCCAACGCCATACTCTATGTCGAGGCTGCCGATAACTACGTGAACATCTGCTATCTGAATAATGACAAGCTGGTACGTTTCCCGCTCCGCAGTTCCATGCGCTCCATCGAGCAGATCTGCGAGTCAAACAACATAGTGCGCTGCCACCGCTCGTACTACGTGAACCTGCGCAAGATCAGAGCCATCCAGAAAGGCCCCGACGGCCTCTTTGCCGAGCTGAATTATGCCGCCGCCCCGCACATTCCCGTCTCAACCACCTACTCCGAAACAGTCACCGGCAAGTTCTCCACACTTGCACAATGACACAATAGGGACGGTTCCTTCTGTGTCATGTTTGTTCCAAAACGACACAGAAGGAACCGTCCCTATTGTGTCACTCGTCGCGATACTGTGTGGGAGTCTGGCCGGTGTGGTTCTTGAAAAAGCGGAAAAAGAATGACTGGCTGGGAAAATAGAGCCGGGCCGATATCTCCTTGATAGTCATGTCCGTGTGACGCAGCATGTTCTTGGCGTCCAGGATGAGCAACTCGCTGAGCCAGTCGGGAACGGATCGGCCGCTGGTCTCCTTTACAATCTTGGATAGGTATTTGGGCGTTACGCACATCTTATCGGCATAATAACCCACCAGATGCTCGCGGGCATGGTCATTTATGGCCAGTTTCATGAACTGCTCAAGCATCTGACGCTGACGTGTGGTGCGTACAGGCTTTTCCATATCCTCACGACGCTTTGAGTTGGCTAGGAATCCCGCAAACTGATAGAACACCGATGATACCAGTCCGCCTATGCTCTCTTTCACGAACTGAGAGTCGGTCTTGGTTATGTCCAGTGCCAGATTGACATATTTGTGCAGCATCTCCGCCTCATCGTCCGACAGATGTATGCATGGATCGCGCAACACCTCCACCGCTTCTACAAGCACTTTGCTGGGGTTGATACCTATATTAGATATATAAGAGGCCGATACGCATATCAGAGTTACCCGCAGATTCCGGTCCAGTTCATCGGACTGGGAGATTCTTAAAATATTACCGGGAGTTATCAGAAGCAGAGTGCCTGTGGTAAGATGATAATCGGTCAGGTTGACAGAACAGTTAACCGATCCCTCCACGCAGTATGCCGCAAGGTAGCAGTCTACCCTGAAAGGATATTGGAGATAGGCATACTGAGGCTTCTCCTGAAGTCGTGTTATAAAGAAGTCATCACCTATGCCCAACGATATTCCGGAGGGTACCATCTGCTTGATTTTGGAGGGCGTGATAAGCGTTTCAGAATAGTGTTCCATCTCTTATGTCTTGATTTTGAGCCAAAAGTAATAATAATTTATGTAATTAGTACCTATTTGTTGGTATTTTCGACTAAAAGATACAAAGAGTGATTAAAAAGGTTGTCTCGAAACCATTAAATGGCACTACTTTTGCATCGGATTTGAAAAAAGAAGACAAAACAATGAGAAATATGAAACAATCCCTTAGAATTCTGATTACGGCCTGCATGGCTATCGCCACGGCTCAGGCATCGGCCCAGACCGTACTGACACTTGAGGAGTGCAGGCAGATGGCGCTGGAAAATAACAGCCAGTCCAAGATTGCGCAGGAAAAGGTGGCCGCCGCCGAGTATGACAGCAAGACCGCACGGGCCAACTATCTGCCCAAGGTATCGGCCACAGCTCTCTACCTGCACAACAGTGAGAACATCAATCTTATCAGTGAGGATCAGCAGAACTCCCTTTCACGCCTGGGTACATCGGTCTCCAGTTCAACAGGCAAACTAATGACTGACCCCGACTTCCTGAACCTGTACATGACAGACCAGACAGTGAAGAACACCGTCAACTACATAGTTCAGAAGATGACGGCATCGGACGTTGAGGGTACCCTGAACCAACTTGGCAAGGACCTGTCGGAAGATCTGACACTTGACATCCAGAACGTCTACGTAGGCGCCATCACGGTAGAGGAGCCTCTATATGTGGGCGGCAAGATACGCGCATATAATAAGGTGGCCGCATACGCCAAGGAACTTGCCCAGGCCCAACTGAGCGGCGAGGACCAGAAGGTGATGGTAACCGTCGACGAGGCCTACTGGCAGATTGTCTCAATAGCCAACAAACTGCACCTGACTGATCAGTACGTTGACCTGCTCCGCCAGATGGACCACAACGTTGAGATAATGAAACAGGAGGGCGTTGCAACCGCATCGGACCAACTGTCCGTAAGGGTAAAACTCAATGAGGCCGAGATGAGTCAGATAAAGGCCCAGAACGGTCTGGCACTCTCCAAGATGCTGCTCTGCCAGCTCTGCGGAATGCCGCTTGACAGCGAGATAATGCTGCAGGATGAACTGAACGAAACGCTTGATATTCCGACCGATACGGTCATCTACACCCAGGAGGACCTCTATGAGAACCGTCCCGAACTAAAGAGCCTGGAACTGGCAGTCAACATGTATGACATGAAGTCCAGGATTGTCCGTGCCGATTACCTGCCCACCGTTGCCCTGATGGGTAACTTTCTGGTTACCAACCCATCGGCCAGCAACGGATTCGCCAATGATTTTCACGGAATGTGGAACGTAGGTGTTGTAGCCAAGGTTCCGGTATTCCACTTTGGTGAGGGCATGAACAAATACCGCCGTGCTAAATCGGACATGATACTGACACAATACCAGCTGGAGGATGCCCGCGGCAAGGTTTCGCTGCAGGTCAACCAGTATGAGAAGAAGATTGCCGAGGCCGATTCCCGACTCCAGATGGCCCTTAAAAACATGGAGAACGCCGAAGAGAACCTGCGCGTTGCGAACATAGGCTTCAACGAGGGCGTGGTTGAGTCATCACTTGTGCTTGCCGCACAGACCGCATGGCTCAAGGCCCACTCCGAGGAGATAGATGCACGCATAGACCGCATCATGGCTACCGTCTATCTGCGTCAGGCAACCGGACAACTAAAATAACTGATTCTGAAAACGATAAAAACATAAAGATATGGACAACAAGACTCAAAAAATGAACATTGTGCTGTCGCTGACAGCATTTGCAGTTGTTGTGGCAATTGTTTGCACGGTTGGCATCTACACCTTCAACCACCGTGTTCCCGAGATTGTTCAGGGACAGGCCGAGGTGAGCGAATACCGTGTATCAAGCAAGGTTCCCGGACGTATCCTTGAGATCAGGGTACATGAGGGCCAGCAGGTCAAGGCCGGCGATACCCTTGCAATACTTGATACTCCCGATATCAACGCCAAGCAGGCTCAGGCCGAGGCAGTACTGAGTGCCGCCACCGCCCAGAACGCCAAGGCTCAGAAGGGTGCCCGTGAGGAGCAGATACAGGGTGCATATGAACTCTGGCAGAAGGCCAAGGCAGGACTGGAAATCTACGAGAAGTCTTACCGCCGCGTAGAGAACCTCTTTGGCCAGGGTGTGGTCAGCGAGCAGAAACGCGATGAGGCCAAGGCCCAGTACGATGCCGCAGTAGCAACCGAGAGGGCAGCCAAGTCACAGTATGACATGGCCGTAAACGGAGCCGAGGAGGAGGTCAAGGAGATGGCCGCCGCCCAGATGCGCCAGGCCCAGGGTGTTGTGGCCGAGGTCAACTCCTACATTGAGGAGACAGTCCTGACTGCATCACTTGACGGTGAGGTGAGCGAGATATTCCCCATGGTAGGTGAACTGGTCGGTACCGGAGCCCCCATCATGAACATAGCAGTCATGAATGATATGTGGGTTTCATTCAACGTACGTGAGGACCTGCTTCAGGACCTGACAATGAATGCTGTCCGTGACGCATATGTCCCGGCACTGGACAAAACTGTCCCGGTCAAGGTCACATATATCCGTGACCTTGGTTCATACGCCGCATGGAAAGCCACAAAGATGAACGGCCAGTATGACCTCAAGACATTCGAGGTTCGTGCCGTACCGCAGGATACAGTTGAGAACCTGCGTCCGGGAATGACCGTAATAATTGACCGTAAATAACCCCGTGCCATGTCTCAAATGAAGCAAGGATTCTGGGCGATAGTGAGGCGTGAGATGCTGCGCATGACATCACGTCGGCTATATGGGCTGAGTATGTTCGCAGCACCGCTGTTCTGCTTCATCTTCTTTACCACCCTGATGAATGAAGGCCTGCCGCAGAGCCTTCCCGCCGGAGTGGTCGATGAGGACAACACCACAGTTTCAAGGTCAATTCTGCGTAACCTGGACTCATATCAGCAGACCGAGATCATCAAACAGTACGCCAGTTTTGCCGAGGCCCGCGAGGCCATGCAGCGTAATGAGATCTACGGATTCTTCTACATCCCCAAAGGCACCGAACTCAAGGCGTCCAGCCAGCAGCAGCCCACCATCTCCATCTACACCAACGCCACCTACCTCATCCCCTCTTCACTGCTCTACCGCGACATGAAGACAATGGCGGTGATGGCATCGGCCGCAGTGGGACGTGAGATACTGATTGCCAAAGGTGCAAACATGGACCAGGCCATGGGATTCCTGCAGCCCATCCAGATGGACATGCACCCCCTTGGCAACCCCTGGCTCAACTACAACGTCTATCTGAGCAACACCATGCTGCCCGCCGTTCTGGCTCTTATGATACTGATGGTAACCTGTTTCAGCATCCATACCGAACTCAAGGACGGGACCGCCGGCGAGTGGCTCTTTATGGCCGATGACAACATCCTCAAGGCCGTAAGCGCCAAACTCTTCCCACAGACCATGGTATTCTCGCTTATGGCAGCAATCTACCTGGTACTGCTCTACGGATACCTGGGATTCCCCGCCCACAACGGCTTCTGGCCCATGCTTTTGGCAGCTGAACTGCTGATCCTGGCATCGCAGGGATTCGCCGTGTTCATTGCATCGGCCATACCCTCTCTGCGCTGGTCACTGAGCCTGTGCACCCTGTGGGGCGTGCTCTCCATCCCTATCAGCGGATTCTCATTCCCCGTTATGGGTATGCCTGCACCCCTGCAGGCCCTTTCATACCTCTTCCCGCTCAGGTACTACTTCCTCATTTACGTGGATCAGGCGCTGAACGGAATTCCCATGGCCTACTCGGCATGGTTCTACACAGCCCTGCTTCTGTTCTGCATTTTGCCGCTCGTGGACATCAGTCTGCTGCGCAAGGCGGCTCATGAATACACTTATCTACCTTAAAAACAAATCTATATGTGGGTAAAAGATCTTCTTGACGTAACAGGAAAGGAACTCCGCAAGACGGTGTCCGATGTCGGCGTACTGGTGTTCTTCATCATCGTTCCGCTGCTCTACCCCCTGCTCTACGCCTATCTGTACGGCGGCGAGGTGGTTCGCGAGGTCCCCGTGGTAGCCGTCGATGACTGCCGCAGCACCACCAGCCGCGAGTTCCTGCGCAAGAGCGACGCCACGCCTGACCTCAAGATAGTTTCATACTGTGCCGATATGGAAGAGGCCCGGAATGTCCTGCACAACCATAAGGCCTACGGCATCATCCAGATTCCGTCCGAATTTGAAAGCACCCTGACCGATGGCCGTCAAGCCACCGTCAATCTGTACTGCGACATGAGCGGACTGCTCTATTACAAGGCACTGCTGAGCGGCTGCACAATGGTATCGCTCGATATGAACCGCGACATCCAGATGGTCCGCCTGTCAGGTATGTCGGACCGCGAAAAAGAGGTCATGACAATGCCAATAGAGAACGAGTACGTAACCATGTTCAACCCCGCCAACGGATTCCAGGCATTCCTGATCCCGGCAGTGCTCATTCTGGTACTGCAGCAGACTCTTGTGCTGGGCGTAGCAATGATGGCCGGAACCGAGCATGAGCGCCGCCGCAAAGGTGAACTTATCCTGGGTAACGAGTACTCCAACCCCATAACCGTACTGGCCGGCAAGGCACTTGCCTATCTGCTTGTCTACGGATTCACTGCAACCTACGTGCTCTGCCTGGTTCCCTGGTTCTTCAACATGCCGCAGCTCTGGCAGCTGCCCACCCTGGTGGCATTCATAGTACCCTTCCTGCTGGCAAGCATCTTCTTTGCCATCAGCATATCGTTCTTTGTCAAGGACAGGGAATCCTGCTTCCTGCTGTTCGTGTTCATATCGGTCCCCCTCATATTCATGAGCGGAATATCCTGGCCCACCTCCAACATGCCCGCATTCTGGAAGGCCTTTGCCCAGATATTCCCCTCAACCCATGCCGTGAACGGATTCGCCCGCATAAACACCGCCGGCGCCCTGCTGCAGGATGTACGTTATGAATCAATCGCCCTCTGGATCCAGACCGCCGTCTATTTCATGACCTCGCTGTTTATCTACGAGCGCCTGTACCGCTCCGACAAAATGCCGGGAGCCGATTTCGCCAACGCCATGCGCTCCCGCATGTACAAGGAACTGCGCGAAGCAGAGATTGACCTCAAGGTCATCCGCCGCAAGCTCAAATCAAAATTGTGATCCGGCACCTCCCGCCCGCCAAACTGGCCATACTTGTTGCCACAACGCTTGTAGGGCCGATTCCCAGCAAGTATGGCAGCAAAAATGGCCAAAAACGCGGTTTTCCCGGCCATACTTGCAGAAAAGATGCTTTAAACGCGGGTTTTACGCAGGTATGGCCATTTATAAGAAAAAAGGGCTCCAGTTTCGGGGCCCTTTCATTATTCGCTGGAGGTTATTACTTGACCTTCCAGACATCCAGGGTGATGCCGCCACCGGCACCGCCAAAGCCGGGCTGGCAGAGGAAGAGGCACTCGTTCATCCAGGCGTACTTGCTGTCCTTGGGGGCCTCGAACTTGGGAGCACAACGGAAATACATGCCGCCCTGGCCACCCATCTTGATGATACCGTTGTTGCGTACGTGGATGGTTACGCCGTCATCGGTACGGATGCAGTAGATGGCCTCTACCTCGTTGCGGCCGTCAACTGCCAACTGGTAATCGGCACCGCCGGGAAGTACCTCGCCCTTGATGTTGGGACCCTCGAATGTACCGCCGGTGATAGGTATGATGGTGCGTGTGCCCTTGCCGTTGTTGCCCGAAGAATAGGCCTGGCCCAGGGTTACGTTAAGACGTACTACGTATTCAAGCTCGGGAGCCTTGGGCTCGCCACCCTGCTGCTGGGGTGCGCCGAAACCGAACTGTGCGTTTGCATTCACTGTAAAGAGAGCCATTACGGCTGCTGCGAAAAGGATTTTCTTCATAATTGTATTTGTTTTTTGGTTGTCTTTAGTTTGGTTAGCAAAGATAGCTTTTTTGATTAATTTTGTGACATCTAAAAAGTGTATGGTTACAGGAAACAGGAAACATATTGTCATATGCGTTGTGATGGCGGTTCTTGTATTGCTGCTGTTTTTCCTCAATCTGTGTTGGGGTACGGTACATATTCCGCTCAAGGATGTGATTGCATCGCTTACGGGTACGGGAGCCAGCCGCGAGAGCTGGGATTTCATTATCCGTGAGTCCCGATTACCGGCTGCCGTGACGGCATTGCTGGCAGGTGCGTCGCTGGCCGCATCGGGTCTAATGCTTCAGACTGCTTTCCGAAACCCTCTGGCAGGTCCTGACATACTGGGCATAAACGGCGGTGCCGGTCTGGGAGTGGCATTGGTGATGCTGCTGTTCGGCGGAAACATCACTATGGGAAACCTTACAATCGGAGGGTCTCTCTCCGTCGTATTGGGCGCTTTTGCGGGTGCCATAGCGGTTACGGCTCTGGTGCTTTACCTCTCCACCAAACTCAAGAATCCGGTCATGCTGCTCATTGTGGGTATCATGGTGAGTTATCTGGCATCGGCCCTGATTTCACTGCTCAATTTCTTCTCCACGGCCGAGGGCGTGCACTCGTACACCATGTGGGGTATGGGTAACTTTGGCGGTGTGTCAATGGGGCAACTTCCTGTATATTGCATGGTTACGGCCATAGGTTTGGCCATCGCGGTGTCACTTATCAAGCCGCTCAACGCGCTGCTGCTGGGCGATATGTATGCCGAGAACCTGGGTATCAACATAATACGTACGCGTAACTGGCTGCTGCTGTCAACCAGCCTGCTGGTGGCCATCATTACGGCTTATTGCGGCCCGGTGTCGTTCATCGGCCTGGCCGTTCCGCATATTGGCAGGCTGATGCTGCAATCCAGCAATCACCGCAGCCTGATGCCCGTGACCATCCTGACCGGCGCTGTCGTGGCACTGCTGTGCAACGTCTTGAGCTCCATTCCGGGCAACCGCGGCCTGATTCCGCTCAATGCCATCACCCCCGCCATCGGTGCGCCGGTGATACTCTACGTGCTATTAAAAAACAGACATAACCAATTATCATTATGAGGACTTCAAAAATTTTACTGGCCGTCATGATATCGGCCCTGATATGCAGCCAGACTGATGCCCAGAGACCCCGTATGGAGCAGTTCCCCGAGGGCTCGTACTCTCCGGTTACCAACATTAACCGCAACAGTTATCCCCGAGTATTGGCCGATAACAGCGTAATGTTCCGCGTTCAGGCCCCGCAGGCACAGAACGTGCAGATTGACCTGGGCGGCACAAAATATGACATGACCAAGGGCGAAAACGGCGCGTGGACAGTTACCACCAAGCCTCAGGTGCCCGGATTCCACTACTACAACCTCTTTATCGACAATGTTTCAGTGTCCGATCCCGCCAGCCAGCCGTTCTATGGTTGCAGCCGATGGACAAGCGCTATCGAAATCAAGGAGGAGGGCATGGATGTATTTGAGGTTCAGGATGTTCCGCACGGCGAGGTAAACACCGTTTACTACTACTCAAAGGTAGAGGAGGCATGGCGTCCGCTGATGGTTTATACCCCGGCCGGCTACAACGAAGGCAAGAAGGATTACCCCGTAGTTTACATTCAGCACGGCGGCGGTGAGGATCATCGCGGTTGGATGGAACAGGGCCGTACCGCAATGATTATGGATAACCTGATTGCTGCCGGCAAGGCTGTGCCCATGATTGTGGTAAGTGCAAACAGCAACGTGCAGGCACGTAGCGGCGGCATGGGCGGCGGTTACAGCTGGCAGGGCATGCAGACATACCGCAGCGAGCTGATTGACAACGTAATCCCGTTCGTAGAGAAGACATATCGCGTAAAGAAGGACCGCAAGAGCCGTGCCATGTGCGGATTGTCAATGGGCGGCGGCCAGTCATTCTACATCGGACTCCGTGACCCCGAGGTATTCGCAAACGTCGGAGTATTCTCAACCGGTATGTTCGGCGGTATTTCAGGTGCAGCAAACTTTGACCTTGAGGCCGAGTGCCCCGGTATGCTGTCCGACACCAAGACCTTCAACAAGACATTTGACGTGTTCTTCCTGAGCTGCGGCGAACAGGATCCGCGCATTGAATACACACGCAACATTGTCAAGACCATGCGCGATGCAGGTGTTGACGTTAAGTTCAACTCTTATCCCGGCAACCATGAGTGGCAGGTTTGGCGCAAGTCACTTCATGAGTTCGCTCAATATCTGTTTAAATGACGAACGAAGTAAGAACAGAGTCAAGCTAGCTTGAACTATGTCTTACGAGGAGGAATTCAACGAAGTTAAGTAAATGATTGAGATACTGACCGAATCATTGCGCACCGCCGTGCTCGTGACAGGGCTGGTGGTGATTATGATGATGCTCATTGAGGTGTTCAACGTGAGCTCAAGCGGCCGCATGTTCAGCGGATTGCGCAACCGCCGTTTCGGGCAGGTTCTGCTGTCGGCACTGCTGGGCGCTATACCCGGATGCATGGGCGGATTCGCGTCAGTTTCTCTCTATACCCACGGCCTGATAAGCTTTGGAGCGCTTATTGCCATGATGATTGCATCATCGGGCGATGAGGCGTTCGTTATGCTGGCCATGTTCCCCGGCCAATCGGCCTGGATTTTCCTAATTCTTTTTGTGGTTGCCGTGGCCATCGGCCTTTTGGTTGACCTGTTCCACAGCAAATATGACGGCTGCCACTCCATGAATGTGCATGATCAGGACCTCGAGCCCCGTCACGAGCACAAACACGAGCGCCACTACGGCTGGAAACGTATCGTGATGTTCCTGGGCGTTGTGGTATTTATGGGAGCATTACTCCTGGGCTGGCTTGAGGGTGATGAACCCGAAACAACTTCCGGCGGTTTCAACCTCCTCTCAGAAGAATGGATGTACTGGCTGTTCGCAGCACTTAGCCTTGCCGTACTGGGCATGCTGCTGTTTGCCGGTGACCACTTTGTTGACGAGCACCTCTGGGAGCACATTGTAACCCACCACCTGCCTGGCATATTCCTCTGGACATTCGGCACAATCCTTATCCTGGGCATCCTCATGTCACACTTTGACATGGCATCCTGGATCAGTGACAACACAATTCTCATGATTCTGCTGGCCGCAGCCATCGGCATAATTCCCGAGTCCGGACCGCATCTGGTATTCGTATCACTCTACGCAGCCGGAGTAATCCCGCTGCCCGTCCTCCTGGCCAGCTGCATCAGTCAGGACGGTCACGCTTCACTACCCCTACTGGCCGAGAGCCGCGGCTCGTTCCTCAAAGCCAAGCTCATCAACGTGGCAGTGGCCGTGCTCATCGGCCTCCTTAGCCTGTTGTTCTAATTTCGCCAAAGTGTCCCACAACGAACCCCGCCACAAGCCCTGTAGCGGGGTTCATTGTGTTACATACCCCCTCAGAAAGCCGATGTCCCACACGCACCCGCGTCAGAATACGTTCTCTCGCGGATTGGTGTGGGACACTTTGGCAAACTAAGCGAGCGAAACAGAGAGTAATAGTGCCATTGGGACGGTTCTGTTTGTTACAAATCAGTTTCTCCCTTTTTCCGCTTTATTGTGTGTTTTAGTTTCAATACTGCAAAGTTCAGCTCAATTTCTGTTTCTGTTTCGCTAGTTGATAGAGCTTCTCCAAACAAATCCTCCATTATTACTCCACTCTTCTGAATAAGTGATTTCTGTTGATCTTTATCGGGATTGTTGGCAATTTCTTTTATTGATTGTGACAATTCGCGTAGCTTGGCAAAGGTGTCTATTATAACTATGGTTGTATCTGTAGCTCTATCACCCTTTAGGATAGTAGCAAGCATGTATATACCTCTTTCTGTAAATGCTTTGTAATTGTGTTTAGAGTAATTCCCTCGTCCGGTTTTATTGTCTAACATCAAAAATTTTGATCTTAGAAATGCAGACTCTTGATTATCAAGAACTAACAGCCAACCTTTTGGGAATTTTCTGGGATTGTTCTTTACCGCTTGATTAATCTCTCTGGTTTCAACTCCATATAGTGCTGCTACCGCAAAATCTGGAATTACCTGTTGACCGCGAATGTTCACAATCTTATCGCGAACTTGTTCAAATGTTACAATTTTGTTTTTCACTTTTGAATTGTGTTAAATGGTTAATAAAAGGTTGCAAACAAATACGTAAGGCAGTTCTCTAATGATTTGTGATAACAAAGTGCCTTTACTGTATTAGTATTGACAAAGATAATTAAAGCGATTGTTTTTGATACTTCTTTACTTGATTATCAGCAAAAAAATGTAGTTTTGCTTTTGCAATCTCCGCAGGGAGTTTTGCAGACATACTAACATAGCGTTTGCTATTTATTCGGAACATTCTAAAACTTGGCGGTTTTCAGATTTCCTAATCCGGATAAGTCGGTAAACGTCTGCGCTTTGCGTGGGCGTGACTTGTCCTTAGGAATGGTTTCCGCCAAGTACCAGGAATGTGGACGATGATCGTCCACGTTTTTTTGTACTTGGCTGTTCCATTTCCTCCGGATAAGTCGCAAGTGCTGCAAAGCGCAGCGTATGGCCAATAACAGTAATCTTGGAGCCGCCAAGGCTGCCAAGAATGATGAGTTTTATACTCAGTATGCTGATATTCAGAAGGAAATAAATGCCTATCTGGAGTACAATTCCGATACATTCCGTGACAAGACGGTCTTATTGCCGTGTGATGATCCGGAATGGAGTAATTTCACCCGCTTTTTTGCACAGAACTTTGAACGCTTGGGTCTAAAAAGGCTCATCAGCACATCATATGCGGTAGAGAGCAAAAAGTATAAATCTTATCAACCAACTCTTTTTGAAACAGAAAGCCCATGGTTTGATGTAGATAAGACGCGCATAAAAGGTAAGATATTTGAGATTACTCGTGACACCAATAGTAATGGCCACATTGATATTGATGATTTAGAGTGGCACTATCTTGACGGAGATGGCGATTTTCGCAGCAAAGAGGTTAGCAAATTGCGTGATGAAGCCGATATAATCGTAACCAACCCACCTTTCTCTCTTTTTAGGGAATTTATGGTTTGGATTATTGAGGCAAAGAAGCAGTTCCTAATAATTGGAAATCAAGGTGCAACTGGCTATAAAGAGATTTTTCCTCTTGTAAAAAACAACTTGATATGGCTAGGAGCTACAGGTTTTGCTACAGACATGGTCTTTGGGGTACCTAGTGGTTATAAGGTGGATCCCAAAGATAAAGCTAAAGCTGCAAGACTTGGTTATGTTGGTGATTATACTCGACTTGGCAATTCATGCTGGTTTACGAATATTGATCATGGCCGACGACATGAACCTTTGAAACTAATGTCAATGCAAGATAATCTCAGATTTGGTAAGCACAAGGATCTTGTAGAGAGAGGTTACTACGAACGATATTATCATTATGATTTTATTGACGTTCCATATACTGATGCTATTCCTAACGATTATGACAAGGAAATGGGTGTACCGATAACATATCTAGCAAAGCATTGCCCTGACCAATTTGAAATTCTAGGTATGAGTACCTTTTACGCAACGATTAAACCTGAAGGTTTACCTAAGTCAAAACAAGGAGGGCCACAGTTTTATGTGTTACGTGATGGAGAATATGTTAGAATGTACAATAGAATAATAATCCGCAGAAAATAACAGCAATGATAGCTACACTCTACCAGAATTGGACAATTGGAGATATCTGTAAAGGTTTCCAATATAATGAGTACGAAGGCAAAGGACTATATGGTCTATCTGGCCGACTTACCATCCAACCAGAATTCCAACGTCATTACCTTTATGCAGAAAATGGGGGAAAGAAAGAGATTGATGTTATCCAATCCGTAAAAAATGGATATCCACTAGGACTTATCTATTTTTCAAAAGTTGGAGAAGAAAAATATGAAGTACTTGACGGTCAACAGCGTATTACCTCTTTGGGTCGATTTATTACTGAAAAATTTGCTTGGATTGACGAAGATGGTCGACCCTGGTATTTTTCCTCACTGAACCCTGAAGAACAGGAAAACTTCCTGAATACTAGACTACTCATATACGTATGTGAGGGAACAGAAAAAGAAATAAAAGATTGGTTCCGAACAATTAATATCGTTGGAATACCTCTTAATGATCAAGAAATTCTCAATGCTATATATTCTGGCCCATTCGTAACTAAAGCTAAAGAGGAGTTCTCAAACTCAAACAATACCAACATAAGCAAGTGGAGTTGGTTTATACCTGGAACAGCTAAAAGACAAAGCTATCTAGAAACTGCTTTAGATTGGGTAAGCAAAGGTAATATTGAAAAGTATATGGCAGTCCATCGATTCGATAGTGATATTACAGAACTTAAAACTTACTTTACTTCTGTAATAGATTGGATCACATCTGTTTTTGATTTTACACCGGAAAAAGAGATGTGCGGGTTGAAATGGGGTGAGTTATATGAACGGTTTCATAAAACCGCATATGACCCATCGGCTGTTGCTGAAAAAGTCAAAGAGCTTTATGAGAGTTTCTATGTAAAAGACAAGAAGGGTATCTTTGAATATATTCTCGATGGTTGTCAAAATACAAAACTGCTGAATGTTCGTGTTTTTGATGAACCCACCAAGAAAACCGTTTATGCGCAGCAAACATCAGCTGCAAAAGCAAAAGGAGAATCGAACTGTCCTTTGTGTGCCATAGGCCACGATGCTAACCATACAAAGATTTGGGACCTAAAAGATATGGATGCGGATCATGTGACTGCTTGGAGTAAGGGCGGAAGTACTGATATCGCTAATTGCCAAATGCTTTGTAAAACACACAACAGAGCAAAGGGTAATCGTTGATTTTAGTATTAATGACTAGCGTAACTTTGACATAGCTATGAGTAGAATCAATCAAGAGAAAATGAAAGGGTTGAGTAATGCTGATGAGTTGCTCAACGGAAAATATGGAGAAGAGGGTTCTGCTTCAAGACTTGAATTTGAGGCTAAAGCCAAGGCTTGGTGTTGCTCGGAGCTGAAAAAAGACGAGTAAACACAAAATAAAAATGGCCATACCTGCGTAACATCGGTGTTTTAACCGTGTTTTCTGCAAGTATGGCCGTAAAATCAGCCATTTGGGGCTTTTTTGTTGCCATACTTGCTGGGAATCGGCCCTATAAGGGTTGTGGCAACAGGTATGGCTGGAATTTAGCGAAGAATGTAATTAGCAATCCACTGCCCAACCTCGCGGGTGCCGTAGCTGGCGCCACCGGAAACCTGGATCTCAGGAGTGCGTACATTTGCGTCAAGTGAAGCTTGCACAGCCTTGCGGATCAGCGCACCCTCCTGGTTGAGGCCGAAATACTCGTAGAGCATAGCCACGCTCAGTATCTGAGCCAGCGGGTTGGCAATGTTCAGGCCCTTGCCCTGCGGCCACGAGCCGTGAACGGGCTCAAAGACCGGAGTATGCTCACCGGTTGAGGCGCTGGGCAGCAGACCCATGGAGCCGGTTATGCACGAAGCCTCATCAGTCAGAATATCGCCAAAGGTATTCTCGGTAACAATTACATCAAAGAACCGCGGCTCCTGAATCATACGCATGGAGGCGTTATCCACGAACATGAAATCAGTCGTAACCTCTGGGTACTCTTTCATCACCTCCATGGCCACGTTGCGCCACAGGCGGGAACTGGCCAGCACATTGGCCTTATCGACCACGGTCAGGTGCTTGCGGCGGGCCAGGGCGTACTTGTATCCGACATGCAGAATGCGCTCCACCTCGGCGCGGCTGTACAGGTTCGTATCGTAAGCCTCATCGGTCCCCTCTTTCTTGGGGCCGAAATACATGCCGCCGGTAAGTTCGCGGATGCATATGAAATCGGCACCCTGAACAATCTCGTCCTTAAGCGGTGACTTGTGTACCAGGCAGTCAAATGTCTCGATGGGACGGATGTTGGCGTACAGACCCAGCTTCTTGCGCATGGCAAGCAGACCCTGCTCGGGACGAACCTTTGAGGCCGGGTTGTTATCATACTTGGGATCACCCACGGCGGCAAACAGCACGGCGTCACAGTCCATGCATGTCTTGAAAGTCACCTCGGGGAACGGGTCACCCACCTCATCGATTGCGTGCGCACCGCAAATTGCCTCGCGGTACTCAACCTCATGTCCGAACTTCTGTGCCACAGCACTCATCACTGCCACACCCTGCTCCATTATCTCGGGGCCGATACCATCGCCGGCCAATACAGCTATCTTAAGTTTCATATCATTGTTTCAATTTTGTTCATCATCTTAACGGTTGCCTTGATTGCGGCTTCGGTCTGGTCGGCATCCAGGCCGCGGGTCTTGAATTCGGTGCCTTTAAAGTTCCATGTGATGATGGTCTGTACAAAGGCATCGGTACGTCCGCCGGGCGGGATTGACACGGTATAGTTGGTCAGCACCGGGAAGGGCTTGTCCAATCCGGCATATATCTTGCGCAGGGCACGTACAAAAGCATCGTACTGACCGTCACCGGTGGCGGCCTCCTGATAGGACTTGCCGTCAATCTCAATCTTGACGGTTGCCTGCGGGCGCAGACCCTGAGTGAGGCTGAGCGAATAGTTCAGCACACGAATGCGCTGCTCCTCCTGTTCGTGGTGCAGCACGTCATGCACAATATAAGGCAGGTCATCCTGAGTAACCTGTTCCTTCTTTACGCCCAGTTCAATAATACGGTCGGTCACCTTGCGCATTGACTCCTCATCAAGTTCAATACCCATGGCCATAAGGTTCATCTGGATATTGGCCTTGCCGCTGTTCTTACCCAGAGCATACTCACGCACGCGGCCGAATCGCTCCGGCAGCAGGGCATTGAAATAGAGGTTGTCCTTCCTGTCACCGTCGGCATGAACGCCGGCGCACTGCGTGAATACGAACTCGCCCACCACAGGCATGTTGTGCGGAATATGTATGCCGCTGTCCAGTTCCACCTGACGGCTCACCTTGAACAGGCGGCTCTCATTGAGTCCCGTCTCCACGCCCATCTGGTCCTTGAGCATGGCCAGCACACTGCCCAGCGGCGCATTACCGGCCCTCTCGCCCAGACCGTTCACAGTCACGTGGACGCCCTTGACACCGGCCTTGACAGCCGCATAGACATTGGCCACAGCCAGGTCATAATCATTATGTGCATGGAAATCAAAATGTATTGACGGGTAACGCTCCACCATGTGGCGGCAGTACTCTAAGGTAGTATCGGGATTCAGAATACCCAATGTATCGGGCAGCATCACGCGCTTTACAGGCATCCCCTTGAGCGCATCCATCAGGTCAAACACGTACTTGGGAGAGCGCTTCATGCCGTTGCTCCAGTCCTCAAGATAGACATTCACCTCCATGCCGCGACTCACTGCGTACTCCACGGTGCTGCGGATATCGCGGATATGCTCATCGGCCGTCTTGCCCAACTGCGCGGTCACATGCTTGAGACTGCCCTTGCAGAGCAGGTTCATAACGTGGCATCCGGCCTCCAGGATCCAATCGGCCGAGCGGTTCTGGTCAACAAAGCCCAGCACCTCAATGCGTCCCAGCAGACCGTTGCGCTGAGCCCACTCGGCAATGCCGCGCACGCACTCCTGCTCACGGTCCGATACCATGGCCGATGCAATCTCCACGCGGTCAACGTTCAGGTCCGACAGCAGCGACTGGGCAATGCTCAACTTCTCCTGATTAGAGAAACTTACGCCCGATGTCTGCTCGCCGTCACGCAGCGTGGTATCCAGAATCTCAATGTAGCGACCGCGAATGGCACGGCCCTCATAAGCCTCGATTTCACTCTTGCGGCTCAGCAG
>JAFXMB010000055.1 GCA_017530735.1 Bacteroidaceae bacterium
ATCACACTCTGAAACTCGCTGACAGTCATCCTGTGACGTCCCACCTCCATAAGCGTTCCCACTATGGCACGGACCATGTTACGGAGAAAACGGTCCGCGGTTATGGTAAACACCCACCGGCCGTCGGGCAGTCTCTCCCACCCGGCTTCTGTGACGTGGCAGTCATTGGTCCTGGTATCGGTATGGAGTTTACTGAAACTGGTGAAATCCACCGTTGAAAGCAGCAGTTTTGCCGCGCTGTTCATCAAATTGAAATCGGGCTCGTTCACCAGATACCAGGAGTACGCCCTGTGGAACGCGCTCTTATCAAGGGTTACGTAGTATTTGTATGTCCTGGCTACGGCGTCAAAGCGCGCGTGAGCATCGGCTCTTACGGGATAAATGCCGTGTACAGCTATGTCAGGGGGCAGTATTCCGTTCAGTTTATGAAGCATCCAGTCAGGATCCTGAGGCTCCTCCAGATCAAAATGGGCTATCATCTGTGATGCATGCACGCCGGCATCCGTACGTCCGGCACCGGTCACGTCAACCTTACAGCGCAGGAACAGCGCCAGCGCCTCCTCAAGTGTCTGCTGTACCGACGGTGAATGCGGCTGTATCTGCCATCCGCTGTACGCAGTTCCGTCAAACTCTATATCGGCAAAGTACCTCATTTCTGTCCTGCAAGATTCATGATATGGACGGCCACAAGTGCCGCAGTCTCCGTACGCAGACGCGACGGCCCAAGGGATATCGGCTTAAAACCGGCTTTGAGCGCCATTTCAATCTCAGACGGACTGAAATCACCCTCCGGACCTATCAGAACCAGGCTGTTGTGTCCCGGCACCACTGCATCCTGCAGCAGCACCTTACTTCCCGGCTCACAGTGCGCAATGAACTTGTCTCCGTCAAAACCGCGCTCTATGAAGGCACGGAATGATGTCATCTCATTCAGCACCGGCAGAGTGGCTTTCTGTGACTGCTTCATGGCCGATACCGCTATCTTTTCAACGCGGTCCATCTTTATCACGTCACGCTCCGAATGATCAGTCTTTAGGAACGTAACCTCATTGACACCTATCTCAACAGCCTTTTCCAGAAACCACTCGTTACGGTCCATCAGTTTGGTAGGGGCCATGGCTATATGCAGATAACCTTTCCACAACGGCTCCTGCACCTCTTTCTTCTCCACATGGACAAAGCAGCGTTTTCCAGCCACGGCACTTATCACCGCATCGTAGAACGCACCCTTCCCGTCTGTCAGACGGATACGGTCTCCCTCTTTCATGCGGAGCACGCGGATGCAGTGTCCTGCCTCCTCCTCGGGGAGTTGCATCTCATCCTGAATATCGGGAGTATAGAATAGCCACATATGACGTCAGATTAAGTCCATGTCTGATTCATCGGCCTGTCCGCGGCTGTTTATTTCATCGCGCAGACGGGCGGCGAACTCATAATTCTCAGTAGCGATAGCCTGCTCCATAGCCTCTTTGAGCACCTTTGTGCTGGCTGTAGTGATAGGCAACGAATACGCACCGTCAGACTGCAGGCGTACGCAGTTGCGTTCCAGCAGATCCTCCTCAATATAAATAGGTGTATTGTTACGAACCGCCAGTGCTATGGCGTCCGATGTCCGGCAGGTAATGAATGAGGTGTTCCCGTCACGCTCAATGAACAGATGGGAATAGAATATGCCGCCGCTTATACGGTATATATCCACCTCTGTCAGGTTACCGTCAAACTGCTTGAGAGTATTAAGATAAAGGTCATATATACCGGGATGCGGGATACGGTGACGGAACAGGCTTACAATAATGGCCTGAGCCTCAAGCGGCCCCACCAGAACCGGAAGGCAGCGCAATCCCTCATCGGCCCCGTCCTTCTCCTTGAGCAGCGCTATAAGGGCCAGATCCGACGGTTTCCGGTTCAGGATCTCCCCCACAATCATCTCTATCTTCCTCTTCTCATTCATACAAGTACAAAGGTAAGAAAAAAGGGGGAACAATATCACCTCAGATCAATTAGTTGATACCATGAGGGCGTAGCCCGAATCCGACCGGAGGGAGGCCTTTCGCGGAGCGAAATAAAAAAAGGTTTTTTCTGCGTTCGCAGAACGCAGAAAGCGAGTTGTCATCCCGACAACTCGCTTTCAAATTAAATCTAATACCATGAAAAACACATCACAAAGATATGTCTTTAATTTATATACAACTCTTATTCAGAATAAAAATCTCTACATTTAACAAAATTTCACATTACTCCACTGAAACGACAAGTCCTTTCAGGTATTCCCCTTCGGGGTGAAATATGTTAATGGGATGATCCGCAGGCTGATGGAGTTGATAAAGAATCTTCACACTGCGCCCTGCCTGGGCCGCTGCTGTGAATACGGCGGTACGGAACTGGTCCTTGCTTACAACCTGTGAGCAGGAGAATGTGAACAGGATTCCGCCCGGCTTGATTTTCTCCATAGCCTTCTGATTAAGGCGTCTGTAACCTATAAGAGCATGCTTAAGCGCATCCTTATGCTTGGCAAATGCGGGGGGATCCAGAATTATAAGGTCATAGATGGGATCCATGCGTTCCAGATACTTGAAAGCATCCTCGGCAAATGCCGCATGACGGGTATCGCCCGGGAAATTGTCCTCCACTCCGCCGGCGGTGAGTTCTATGGCACGGGCCGAACTGTCAACCGAGTGCACCAGTTTGGCGCCGCCTCTGAGTGCAGCCAGTGAGAATCCGCCGGTATAACAGAACATATTGAGTACGGAACGTCCCTTTGAGTATCTCTCCAGCAGGGCACGGTTTTCACGCTGATCAATGAACAGACCGGTTTTCTGACCGCTTATCCAATCCACAGGCATCTTCATGCCGTATTCCAGAGGAGTGTCATCGGTGGGACCGCCCATGATATATCCGTTTCCGCGGTCTATATCGGCCTTGAAAGGAAGTGTAGTCTCTGACTTGTAATAGATGCCCTTGATGCGGTCACCCATAACGCGCATGAGCGCATCGGCTATATCCATGCGGTTGCAGTGCATACCAACTGAATGGGCCTGCAGGACGGCTGTATGGCCATATACGTCTATCACCAGACCGGGCAGGTTGTCACCCTCTCCGTGTACCAGACGGTATATGTTGTGGTCCTCGCGGTCGGTAAGGCCCAGTGAACTGCGCAGATCAAAAGCCACCTTGAGGCGTCTGAACCAGAAGTCAGCATCTATCTTCTCCTGCTTGAAGGAAAGCACGCGTACGGCAATACTGCCCACCTGGATATGGCCTACGGCAATCCACTTGCCGTCATTGGTATACACGTCAACCACGTCACCTTCATCGGGTTCGCCCTTGATATCGGCTATGGCACCCGAGAACACCCAAGGGTGGAAACGCAGGAGCGATTCCTCCTTACCTCTCTTCAGTATTACACTCTTCTGCATCTTTCCTTATTATTCTGTAATCGCCGGTACGTTTGAGTTCCGAAATATAGTGATAAATCCTGAGACATGACCACGCGTCGATGGCCGCATACTGGCGCTGGCTCTCGGTCAGGCTGTCTATCTCCCAGTTGCTCAACTGCTGGTTCTTGGAGATCCTCTCCTTGAACAGCAGGCAATAGAGTTTTTGAAGGCCCTTCTCCTCAATGCCCATTTCACCGCAGAATTCCTGCAGTTCCACAAAACCGGCCGGAGTGAACTTGCGGCGGCTTGCCATCTGATGGTAATCATCCTTGATGGATATCCCTACCTTTATAATATCGGGGTTTGACAGGAAATCGGCCACACAGTCCGGTATGCCTATCTTGTTCAGACGGAACAGGTAGCCGTACTTATCGGTAGAAAGCTGGAGCAGGGCTATCTTGTGTGCCACTCCCCTTACAAATGAAGGCCTGGTCTCGGTATCAAAACCTACAACTTTCTCCTTTGAAAGCGTCTCTATGGCTTTCTGAGCCTTCTCCTCCGTGTCTATTTCCTCTATTATGCCGTCAAACACCACCTTAGGCTTGTCGGCCAAGAATGACTTTTCTATCTTGTTTGGCAGTTCAATCATAAAAAGTATTGTCAATATCCCTGTCAGAACTGTATCTGACACTGTGTACGGCACGCATAGTATTTGTCAGTGTCTGTCCCCAATATGTGCGGAAACCGTCGGCGCATACAGCCACGGCCTCGGTCATGACCTCATCCAGACCGCTCCGGTAGGACTGTACAAAGTTGCGCAGGGCCTGATAGATATCGGCCAGATCCTCTGAAATACACTTACGAACCGGGGTGTCGCTGTATTTCATCTCCTCAACGAACACCTCAAGATAATCATCGTTTTCACCGAGCTTTTGAGCCAGCAGAGTGCGTATCTCCTCATAATCGGCCTCTGTCACGCATTCCTCCAGGTAGAGACCCTCGGGTTCCGTCTCCGGAAGCATGGTTGCCTTGAGATAAACCAGTGGCAGAAGCTTGCAGAGCACATCCAGAACCCTCTCGGGCTCCTTGTCAAAAACCTGCTCCAGATAGGCGCAGTACTCGGCAGCCACCGTCACAAACTCGACCGTATTCTTGTCAAATGCAGCTGATGATTTCATAAACTCACGTTTTCGGTTGCGAAATTACTCCTTTTTCCGCTATAACGCGCCCTTTTTGTTCTTTTATTATTAACTTTGTAACCTATAACTGCAAGTAGTAGTATGGGATTCAAAGGGAAAGAGACAAAACCCCGCACAGGGACACAGAAACCTGAAATAAGGTTCAATCTAAGCAGCATATCAGACACGTTCCGCAACGAGACATTCCTCTTTGTAAGCGGAGCCGTGCTCACCATCATAGCCGTTTTCTTTGTGATAGCATATATCTCATTCCTCTTTACCGGCGGAACTGACCAGAGTGCAGTTCTGAGCGGCACGCAGGAGATAGAGAACAGCACCGGCCTGCTTGGCGCACGCCTTTCGGAATCAATCGTAAACGGCTGGTTCGGCTTTTCATCAATTCTGATTCCAGTGTTCCTGACCGTATGCGGTCTCAACATGATGCGCATAACCCACACCAAACTCTTCCGCTGGTTCATCAGCTGCGCATTCCTGATGGTTTGGTGCTCGGTATTCCTGCAATTGGTACTCTCACCCGTAATGCAGGCCTCATTCATAATCCCCGGCGGCAGCCACGGAATGAATCTCACCCTGCTGCTTAAGGGCTATATCGGAATTCCGGGCCTTATCCTGGTACTTCTGCTCACCATGCTCATATACTGCGTCTACCTGACACGCCGCACCATACAGGTTATCCGCGACGGTGCCGACCGCATGAAAAACGGCATACGCAAGCATGAGAGTGAGGCCGATGCCACACCGGACATCCAGGAGACCGCCGATACAAACTTTGAAGATGTAGAGAGCCCTCTGGATGATGACGATGACAATCCCTACGCCCCCATTCAGGAAACTCCAGAGCCTGAGCCCGAGCCCGCACCTGTAAAGAAGCCGGTCAAGCCTGCAGCCGATAAGCCCGAGGCCCCGGCCGAAGACATAACAATGACCATCACCGCCGCCGAAGGCGATGAGAAGGCCGAAGGCAATATCCAGGAGCCCTATGACCCGCGTCTTGACCTGTCACACTACAAGTTCCCCACCCTGGACCTGCTTAAGCACTATGACAATGACTCTCCCGCCATCGATGAGAGGGAGCAGGAGGCCAACAAGAACCGCATCATCAAGGTGCTGCTGGACTTTGGCATTGAGATTGAGACCATCAACGCAACAGTAGGTCCCACCATCACCCTTTATGAGATCACTCCC
>JAFXMB010000056.1 GCA_017530735.1 Bacteroidaceae bacterium
GTACCGAGGCGGACTATTTTGTATATCAGAACAACTTCAACAACTTTGCATCATTCTACAAGGAGACCTTCCAGCACGGAGGCGTATCGCTTGAGGAGATGATAATACCTTTCATAACACTTAACCCCAAGAAGAAATGACCACAATAACCATAAAGGATCTTGATCATATTGAAGAGGCTGCCCGTGAGTTCATAAAGAACATGGGTGACGATACCGTATTCGCATTCTACGGCAAGATGGGCGCCGGCAAGACCACATTCATCAAAGCCCTGTGCAAACTGCTGGGCGTAGAGGATGAGGTAAACTCCCCCACTTTTGCCATCATCAACGAGTACCGCTCCGAGACCACAGCAGAACTCATCTACCACTTTGACTTTTACCGCATCAAGAAACTCGAGGAGGTCTATGACCTGGGGTATGAGGACTATTTCTACAGCGGCGCCCTCTGCTTCATCGAGTGGCCCGAACTTGTAGAGGAACTCCTGCCGCTTGACGCAAAAAAAGTAACCATCACCGAGAACAGTGATGGTTCACGTACAATTACTCTGTAATACAGATTATTCCCCTAAGGAGTCTACGTAGTCGGCTTCGGCCTCGACGATGAGAATGATCTCATCAGCCGGGAAGGTACCTATCTTGTCCTTCTTGGCCTCCTTGATGATATATGCAACAAGTGCATCATTGTCAATGTCAATGCAGCCGTCCGCATCGGGTTCCTGATCCAGCACGCCGCTGGTGGTGAAGTAGTCATTGATGACATCCAGCATGTAATAGAGGATATCGTCAGTATACTTATCCTTCAGATCCTGCGGCAGCGTATTCTTGATGTACTCGACGGTCTTCTGATCGTCCAGGTCATCTTCAAGGAACTCATCCTGTGCCATAATCAGAGCAGTGCGTTAAGTTTATCCTGATAAACGTTCTTCATGGCCAGGCCGACAACACGGTCCACCTCCTTGCCATCCTTTAAGAACACTACAGTAGGAACGTTCATGATTCCGAACTGCTCGGTAAGCTCATCGTTCTCCTCTATATCGCACTTGCCAATGATAGCCTTGCCGTCATACTCGGCTGCAATCTCCTCGATGATGGGTCCCAGACGCTTGCAGGGTCCACACCATGTAGCCCAGAAATCAACGAGCACGGGTTTGCCCTGCTGCTTGATCTCATCAAAATTCTGACTGGTAATTTCCAATTCCATAATGTTGGTGTTTATTGGTTGAATGAATATTTGATTGATTCTCTCTTCTTTATATAATCCATAAAATCCTGCGTTACGGTGATCCTTCTGGTGGCCGATGTCAGCGACACCTTGTTGTCAGGCGATGTCAGGTCCGTGATGATGAACTTGAGCGTGGTCTTACCATCGGTTCCAGTAAGTGTATCCAGGTCACTTACAAACTCCTTGTCAAGTTCAGAAACAGGCATGGTCAGCGTAATGGAACTGATGGCGGTGTCCTTTACGTCCTGCAGCAGTTCTATTGAGTTGATCACAAAGTCCACTCTCTCGGGGTTGAACTTGTAGGGCTGACACTTGGCCTTGATAAAGAGGTAATTGCCCTCTTTCATCATATTGGCCCATTTGAGCCAGGGCTCGCCGAACAGGGCTATCTCAGATGAACCGGTAAAGTCTTCAATACGGGTAAATCCGCAGGGCTTGCCGGTCTTGGTGCGTGACTCGCGGACACCAGTCACCACGCCGCCCATTATCAGATCCTTGTTCACCAGTGCCTGACGGTCCTCAAGCTGCGTTACGCTTACGTTGCACACGTTCTCCAGTATAACCCTGTACTCATCGAGCGGATGAGCCGACAGATAGATTCCCACCAGTTCCTTCTCCTTATTGAGACGCTCCAGCAGAGGCCACTCGGCAGCCTCGGGGATGGCAGGTGTGGCAATCAGGTCCGTGTGGCCCATATCGCCGAACAGTGAGAACTGTGACTCCATGCGGTCAGTCTGGTACTTGGTACCGTAACGCACCAACACATCGCTGAATACCTCGTTCTTGCCGCAGGGCTGAACAAACTGCTCGCGCCTTATTTCGGGGAAGCAGTCAAACGCACCGGCCATGGCCAGGTTCTCAATATTCTTGCGGTTGCAGGCACTCAGATTGACGCGCTGCACAAAATCAAATATGCTCTTGTACGGACCGTTAGCCTTACGCTCGCTTACAATGGCCGATACCGCATTCTCGCCCACTCCCTTGACCGATGCCATTCCAAAGCGGATATCACCCTTGGCGTTGACACCGAATCGGGGTACGCTCTCGTTTACATCGGGCCCGAGTACGTTTATACCCATGGCCTTGCACTCGTCCATTAGTTTGGTGACCTCTGTGATATCACCGGCACGGCTAAGCACCGCAGCCATATACTGTGACGGGTAGTTGGCCTTAAGATATGCGGTCTGGTAGGCTACCCATGAGTAACAGGTGGCATGAGACTTGTTGAACGCGTATGATGCAAATTTCTCCCAGTCGGCCCATATCTTTTCAAGTACCTTGGGGTCATGACCGTTGGCCTGACCGCCGGCAATGAACTTGGGCTTGAGGTGATCCAGTTTGTCCTTGAGTTTCTTACCCATGGCCTTACGCAGGGTATCACTCTCACCACGGGTAAAGTTGGCCAGCAGACGTGACAGCAGCATGACCTGCTCCTGATAGACCGTAATACCGTAGGTATCCTTAAGATACTTCTCCATGACCGGTATATCATACTCAATAGGCTTGCGGCCCAGTTTACGGTCAATAAAGTCAGGTATGTAATCCATGGGGCCCGGACGGTACAGGGCGTTCATGGCTATAAGGTCTTCAAATACACCGGGCTGCAGTTCACGCAGGTATTTCTGCATACCGGGCGATTCAAACTGGAACGTACCTATGGTTTTGCCCTCACAATAGAGTTGGAAGGTCTTCTTGTCATCTATGGGTATGGTATCAATGTCAAGGTCAATACCAAGGCTTGACTTGATATTCTCAACGGCCTCCTTTATGATGGAAAGGGTCTTAAGACCCAGGAAGTCCATCTTGATAAGGCCTGTATCCTCAATCACGCTGCCTTCATACTGGGTTACCAGCAGACGGTCACCGGTATCCTTATCGGTAGCCCACGAAACAGGCACCCAGTCAGTCACGTCATCACGGCAGATGATTGTACCGCAGGCATGAACGCCGGTACCGCGCACGTTACCCTCAAGCATCTTGGCAAACTGGATGGTCTTGCGCAGTTTCTCATCAGATGATGCGGCGGCCTGCTGCAATTCCGGCACACACTCCAGCACGTTGGTAAGATTCATCTTGCGAGGCTTGCCGTTGGCATCATCGGGCAGACGGTCAGGGATAGCCTTGCAGAGGTTGTTGGATATATCCAGCGGAACCTCAAGCACACGTGCAACATCCTTGATGGCCATCTTGGTAGCCATGGTGCCGTAGGTGATGATATGGGCAACCTTCTCCTTTCCGTATTTATCGGTCACCCACTGGAGCACGCGGCCGCGGCCGTCATCATCAAAGTCCACATCGATATCAGGGAGTGATATACGGTCGGGGTTGAGGAAACGCTCAAATAGCAGGTCGTACTTGATGGGGTCTATCTGGGTGATACCCAGGCAATAGGCCACGGCCGATCCTGCGGCCGATCCACGACCCGGACCTACCGATACTCCCAACTGCGTACGGGCAGCGTTGATAAAGTCCTGTACTATAAGGAAGTATCCCGGGAAACCCATGGTCTTCATGATGTGCAGTTCAAACTTGAGCTGCTCCATCACACTGTCCGGTATGGGGTCACCGTAACGCACCTTAGCTCCCTTAAAGGTGAGTTCGGCCAGGTAATCGGCCTCCAGTTTGATACGGTACAGTTTGTCATAACCGCCCAGTTTCTTGATCTTCTTGTCGGCATCCTCCTTTGACATCACGGTCTCGCCGTGCTCATTACAGGTGAACTCCTTGAACAGATCCTCCTCAGTCAGACGCTGACGGTACTCATCCTCGGTTCCGAACTCAACCGGAATCTCAAAGTTAGGCATGATGGGCGGATGGTTGATGGAGTACTCCTCAACCTTATCCAGTATCTCAACCGTGCCTTGAAGCGCCTCGGGCACATCCTCAAACAGAGCGTTCATCTCCTGGGTGGTCTTGAACCACTCCTGCTTGGAGTAACGCATCAGGTTGGGGTCATCGGGCGTACGTCCGGTAGAGAGGCATATCAGCAGTTCGTGGGCATCGGCATTCTCCTCATCAAGGAAATGGACATCGTTGGTGCAGACCAACTTTATGCCGAACTTGCGCGACATCTCAATGAGATGTTTGTTCACGTTCTGCTGCAGGGGGAACGCCTCATGATTGGCATTGGGTACGGTGGCCTTGTGACGCTGCAGTTCCAGATAGTAGTCCTCACCAAAAAGGTTATGGAACCACTGCACCACCTGCTCGGCCTCATCTATCTTTCCTGCTGTGATGAGTTTGGGAACCTCACCGCCCAGACATGCCGAGCAGCATATTATGCCCTCGTGATACTTTTCCAGGTCATATTTGTCAGTACGGGGATGTGAGTAGAAACCGTCCATCCAGGCCCTTGACACAATCTTTATCAGGTTATGGTAACCCTTCTCGTTCTTGGCCAGCAGAATGAGGTGGTAGTTGGCGCCGTCCAGTTCCTTGCTGTCGCGCTGCTCCTTGCGGCGGGGTGCAACATATACCTCACAGCCTATTATAGGCTTAAAGTGCTTACCCTCCTCCTTAAGCTTGTCATTGACCTTGTCGCAGTAGTTCTTAAACTCCTTAATGCCCATCATGTTGCCGTGATCAGTAACGGCAACGCCCCTCATACCGTCTGCTATAGCCTTGTCAACCAACTTCTTGATGTTGGTCTGACCGTCCAGCAGAGAGTACTGCGTATGAACATGAAGATGAACGAATTCCTGCATTTTACCTTTGGGATGAAAAAGTTTTTAAAGTTAATTCCATTTGGAAAGAGAGACAATCCCGAGCCCCTCAAAGTTTTCAACAAAAAACCCCGCTGTAAAATACAATACAATAAGTATGCCATTATTTACTGAAATGTCCTATCTTTGTCAATCAAGACAGATATAGGACATGGCCGAAAACAACGGAAAACATACCACAATAAATCCGGAGGGAAAGACCACTCTCTCTATAGTGGCAATCCTTTTCTTTGTAATAAACCTGCCGCTGTTCCTGATTCCCGCCATCATGGGATGGTGGTCTTATGCGGCACTGGGACTGACACTTCTGTTCGTATTGTTTTTTCTGAACTTCTTCAGGAACCCGGTAAGACGTTTCCCCAGTGACGATCAGGAAAAAGTCGTGGTAGTACCTGCCGACGGAACAGTCGTGGCTATTGAGGAGGTCGATGAGACCGATTATTTCAATGACCGCCGGCTGATGGTGTCCATATTCATGAGTGTATGGAGCGTACACGCCAACTGGTTCCCTGTAAACGGAAAGGTAATAAAGTCAGAACATCAGGACGGTAACTTCCACGCTGCTTTCAAGCCCAAGGCAAGCACGGAAAACGAGCGCTCACTGGTTGTCATCAAGACTCCCGACGGCAAGGAGATAATGCTGCGCCAGATAGCCGGTGCCCTTGCACGCAGAGTGGTAACATACTGCAAACCGGGTGACGAAGCCAGGATTGACCGTCACATGGGATTCATAAAATTCGGCTCCAGGGTAGACGTTTATCTGCCCGTTGATTCTCTGATCTGCGTAAAAATGAACCAGAAGGTAACGGCCGATATAACCATCCTGGCAAAACTTTCGTAAAACAATGGCAAACCGCATAACAAGACACATCCCCAATACCATTACATGCTGCAACCTTCTTTCGGGCTGCATGGCTGTGATGGCCGCATTTCATGCCGACGCATGGCACACCCTTGTCTGGGTGGTTGCCGGTGCACTGTTTGATTTCTGCGACGGCCTGTCCGCCAGACTCATCAAGGCATATTCACCCCTGGGCAAAGAGTTGGACTCACTGGCAGACCTTGTCACATTCGGTCTGGCTCCCGCCATGTTGTGTCTCATGACCCTGCGCCAGTTCAGTTACGGCTGTCAGGCACTTGAGACCCTTTATCCGTATATAGGATTGGCATTGGTAGTGTTTGCAGCACTCCGACTTGCCAAGTTCAATATAGACGAACGCCAGACATCATCGTTCCTGGGTCTGGCAGTTCCCGCCAACGCCCTTTTCTGGTGCGGTCTGTTCCAGTTGGATTTGAGCGCAGTACCTGCCGCACCCTGGATTGTAGGTGTACTCGTGATATTGTTTGCAGGACTTATGGTGAGCGAGATACCTATGTTCTCACTCAAGTTCAAGAGCCTCAATTGGGCTGACAACAAGATTCGGTTTATATTCCTGATCGTTTCGGTTGTTATCATTATCCTGCTTCAGGAAAGAGGACTTGCCGCCGTAATAGGCTGGTATATCATACTGTCAGTTCTGACAAAAGGTCAGCACTGATTAACAAGGCAAACTTTTTGCCGTCTATTCAGAAAACGTAATACATGCTGATACTTTTCTCAATAACAATAATCATCCTGCTGTTTGTACTGCTTGCAGTACTTACTTTTGCGCGTGACCTCCTGGCTACATTCCTTAACGCCATAGTACGCTTCTTCCGTAGACTTGTAGGACGCGATCAGAAACAGGATAACGAGGGACAACAGACCGTGCGCAAGCGCACACGCGCCAAAAAGAAAGTCCTTTCAGACTCAGACGGCGAGTACGTGGATTTTGAGGAGGTAAAGAAATAAAGAAGGGAGCTCATCGGGCTCCCTCTTCTTTTGACGGAAAGTGACGCAAAGGGGTCGTTTCGTTTTGCGTCACTTGTGCACCAGGGTACCGATGGGCTCGCCGGCTATCACCTTCTTAAGGTTGCCTGGAATATCCATATTGAATACATAGATTGACAGACCGTTCTCCTTACACATTGTAGTGGCGGTCAGATCCATAACCTTGAGGTTGCGGTTGTAAATCTCATCGAATGTAATCTCATCGAACTTGGTGGCGGTGGGGTCCTTCTCGGGATCTGCGGTGTAGACTCCGTCCACGCGGGTGCCCTTGAGCATGACATCGGCCTCAATCTCAATGCCGCGCAGGGATGAACCGGTATCGGTGGTAAAGTAGGGATTGCCGGTGCCACCTACCAGGATTGCAACCTGGCCCTGTTCCATTGCGTCAATGGCTTTCCACTTTGAGTAAAGCTCGCCGATGGGCTCCATGCGGATGGCGGTGAGCACCTTGTTGGGGCAGTCTATCGATGTGAGTGCGGAACTGAGTCCCAGGCCGTTTATCACGGTTGCCAGCATGCCCATCTGGTCACCCTTGACGCGGTCAAAGCCCTTGCCGGCACCCTTGAGACCGCGGAATATGTTACCGCCGCCAATCACAATGCCTATCTGCACACCCATATCATGTATCTCCTTGATCTGCTGTGCATACTCACCAAGACGCTTCTCGTCTATTCCGTACTTCTGCTCACCCATCAGGCTCTCGCCGCTGAGCTTGAGCAATATCCTTTTGAACCTTGCCATATGGAATCTGTATTTAATTACACAAAAGTAGTCATTATTTCAGATGCAACGGTTTTGCAACGGTTTTTTGTTGCTTTTAGGATTCAGGTGTGATACTTTTGTCCTGCAGTCAAGGCTGTTAATTATTCAAAATGGGGTTTAACATGAGATGCCTTCAGAATTATCAAAAGTACAATTATATGATTATGAGAATACGTTTTTCTGCAATTGTCTTTTTCTGTGCCTTGTGCAGCGTAGTGTCTGCACAGGATTTTGTTGATTTGGGATTGAGTATAAAGTGGAGTACCTCAAATACAGGTATAACTGCCGACAGACCGGTAGGCTGGTATTACCGCTGGCCCGATGCTATGGAGCTGAAGACTGCCGACGGCAGCAGGATGGGCACCAAGGCCGAATGGGACGAACTGCGCAGGTACTGCACCTGGAAGTGGGCCGAGCAGGACGGAATAGCCGGCTATCTGGTAACAAGCAAGATAAAAGGATATACAGACAGGAGCATATTCCTGCCCGCAGCAGGCTGGCTTCAGGACGGCAAGCTGATGCAGGTAGGCGCATACGCATCATACTGGTGTTCAACCCCGGGAGTCCAGCCTGATAATGAGGCTGCATACGGTTTCAATTTCAAGCGCGGAGCCGATGAGTGGCACAGCGAGAACCGTGAATCGGAACAGTCGGTGCGTATGGTGATGCCGTTGTCAGGTAAGGAGGTGTCCAAAATCACGTTAGAAAAAACAAGACTCACTTTGCAGCAGGGTGCTGGCACCAGACTGAAAGTGACAATGGGAAAGCGTGACGTGAACAGCGCCTGCACCTGGCAATCCTCCGATGAAAACGTAATAAAAGTTGTTGAAGACGGTCTTCTGGTGGCCGCCGGTCCGGGCAGTTGCAAGGTACAGGTAACCGCATACGGCAAGACTACCCAATGCACCGTAACCGTAACTCCTCATGAGTTTGAATACGTGGATCTGGGACTGAGCGTTCTGTGGGCCAATGCCAACTTGGGAGCATCGGCACCGGAAAGTTACGGTGACTATTACGCCTGGGCCGAGATTGAACCCAAGGAGACTTATTCATGGGGCAACTACCGCTACTCGTCCTTTCCTCAGCAGCAGGATGGTATGGACAAATACACCCAACAGGGATTAAGCCATCAGTTCCTTAAAGCCGACAACCTGACCCGCCTGGAGCCTATGGATGATGCGGCAACGGTATTGATGGGTGATGAATGGCATATACCTACCACACAGGAATTCATGGAACTGGTAGATAACTGTTCCGTTGAGATAATATCTGTCAATGGCGTGGAAGGGATAAAATTCACAAGCAAGGTTCCCGGATATGAGGACCGCAGCATATTCCTGCCATACTCCGGCGAGATGGATGGCAATGAGCCCTTGGATAGGGGGAAAAATGTATTTCTCTGGTCATCAACCGCCGGGAGAGGTACTTCTGGCGGCTGTTTCAGCACCCAGAGTTCTGTCAACGGAATGATGATGAGTGAGATTTCTCCCATTGAGGTGCTGGAATTGAGTCTCAGGCTGAACCGGGGCGGTAATGAGGCCAGGTCCAGGGGAATGAATATCCGACCGGTGCGTGCCCTCAGCGACGATATGTTCACATCTCTTGCCCTGCCGGCGGAGAGTATGGATTTAGGTTACGGTACCATACATGAGGTGGAGGCTGTGATGAAGCCCTCCGGACGTCAGGTCAAACCAACCTCCATCAACTGGAGCTCATCGGCACCACAGATTGTATCCATCGATGAAAACGGCTTTTTGACCGCTGTGGGACATGGCACATGCGTGATTACCGCAGAGACTGAGGGACGTAAGGCTCAGATGACGGTGAATGTGTCATTGCCAGTACCGGAGGCGGTTGACCTGGGTCTGAGCGTGATGTGGGCATCGGCCAATCTGGGCGCTTCAAGACCCGATGAGGCGGGAGGATATTTTGCCTGGGGAGAGACAAGCCCCAAGCCGGGTCTTTACAGCGGCGAGAATTATAAGTTCGGCCAATATACGAATGAAATGACCAAGTATAATTTCTATACCAGTCCCGGTCAGTGGGGTGGAGCCAAATACCCGCTTGATTACAAAGAGACTCTTGACCCTGAAGATGATGCGGCTGCAGTACTTTTGGGTAACGGTTGGCGTATGCCCACTGCCGATGAACTGTGGGAACTCAAGAACAGATGCACCTGGGAGGCAAAGTATAGACAAGACACTATTGAGTACAGTTTTAATGACACTGTTGAGCTCTTTTTTGAACAAAGTCTTCTGGGATATGTCATTACCAGTAATGTTCCAGGGTATGAGGACCGTAGCATCTGGCTTCCAGCCACGGGTTTCATAAGTGATTATAATCATGATTCAAATCCTGTTAATAGAGGAGATGCATATTACTGGACATCGACTTTGGGACAATCCCTGGATAATGGTGACAGACGCTGGAACGGCAAGAATATCAGGCCTGTAATGGAACTCCCGCAGCAAGAGAACCGTCCCAAGGCAGAGCCCGACCCGGTCAAGCCTTTAAGACACAACGCCCAGGTTGATTTGGGATTAAGCGTATTGTGGGCCGACTGCAATGTAGGTGCCGACAGCCCTCAGGAAACCGGAGCCCGCTTTGCATGGGGCGAGACCGCACCCAAGACCTATTATTCAGAGTACAACTACAAGCACATGAAAGCCTTCAAGGACCAGAACAAGTGGTGGTACTCCAAATATACCACTACTGATGAAGATCCTTATGTGGATGGCCTGACCAGGCTGAGCGCCGAGGATGATGCAGCCCGGGCCAACTGGGGAGGCAAGTGGCGTATGCCCACCAAGGAGGAGTACAAGGAGCTGTATGAAAAATGTGAATGGACCCAGGATTCCGTTAACGGAGTAAAAGGATACCGCATAACAAGCAAGGTTCCCGGATACACGGATAAATCCATATTCCTTCCTAATAATTCAAACACTTTTGGAGGTCTATTTGAAGAATCTCATAGAGGCATTTATATGACATCCGATAAAATGAGCTCCGAAAAGGGATATATGTGGCGTGGATGTGTAGTACTGGAGTTCGATAAATATGAATTCGGTACATCCGATGAGGTTGAGCTTGATTTTGGAGAGAATGCAACGTCTTTGCTCGGATCAAGGATGTCTAAGATACATATAACCTCCAGAGATAGGACAAACGGTTATTGTGTCCGTGCCGTATGTGAGAAATAAAATTAAAGGATTACAGATATGAGAACTATCAGATTTTGGTTATTGTTGGCGGCAGGAATTCTGGCTGCATCGGGCGTTCAGGCTAAGAAGAAAGATATCTTGAGTAAGGAGAATGGCAGCATAACGTTCCGTGTTGATCCGGACCTGCCGGAACCTACAGGTGAAAGCCTGAGCGGGATTATGCGCAGTAGCGGTAGGCTTGTAAGTGTTATACTTGACAGGAGCGAGATTCGCGGTGAGAACCAGAGGGTTGTGGCATGGGGCATAGGTGATAAGAACTATGCCTCGTACGGACAGCACCCCTTCTTTAAAGGCATGATTGATGCGTTTGCCGATCATCGGCCGGTGGTGCTTACCCCTGATGTAATCTGGTTCCTGATCAGCCAGGGATTCGCTCATTATGTTAATGATAACCCGGAGGAGCTGCGCAACCTGTTTGTGGATCATGAGGGCAAGATAGACCTTGTGGTGCAGAGCGGTAAGGACCTGTTGAGCGGTGAGGCTGATTGGGAGGCCATTGTGGACAGCTTCTACGTACAGATTCGTGACAATACCAAGGGCGATATTGCCGATATCATATCAGAGAAGTTCTCCACAACGGGTGTAACTGAACACATGGTGTCACAGATTGCGCTCATGGAGACGGTCAAGTCATACTTTGACTACATTGTGATGTATATGTCCTGCGGCATACCAAGCATAACGCTTAAGGGCACCCCCGATGACTGGCAGTCCATACTGGACCGCACCCGCAAACTCCGTGCTTACGGCATAGACTGGTGGGTGGATGACCTGGAGCCCATTCTCCAGGAGTTTGTCAATGCTTCAAAAGGCAAGCCGGATGTTGATTTCTGGAAGAGTATTGTCAAGAAATACCGCCCGGGTGATGTGCGTGGACTCAGTTGCGGAATGGATATCGGCTCCACCAAGTTTGACGGCTGGTTCCTTAAGTTCCTGCCGTATGATGAGAACGGGCGTACACCTGCCGAGGTCAATATGGACCACAACATGCTGCCCGAGATGGTCAGAACCGAGTATAAGTACATGATAATCAATGATGTTACCGGCGAGGTAGAACAAACCATGATGATGGAGTTCTGGGCCGGAATAGTAGGTATGGAGGTTGATCCCGTGACTTATGCAATGACTCCCAAGATGGGATGGTTCACCCGTATATGCAAGACCGAGGAGGAGCTGCTTGAGGAGTTTAAGGCAATGGACAATGGCGATGGATTCTCTGACGGACTCATGCTCAAGGTAAACAAGGTTCCCGATATCATCCGCAAGATGGGCCGAATAAACAGTCTTACCCTGCGTTTTGTGGGCAAGGTTGTCATTCCGGACTGGATGGACGGCAAGGACATACGCTCACTTGAGATATCCGGCCCCATGACCCCGGAGGAGGAAGAGGCACTGCGTAAGCGCTTCCCAAAAGCCCGTATCAACGGGCGGCAACTCATGTATGATGAGGATGATTTTTAAGGTCTAGCACAAACTGAACCTGCTTGAATTCATAGGTCCGATGCTCACCGCTGCGGGTTTGGAGCATCAGGCAACCGTCTGGGCGGATGCCCTCTATGCAGGCCTCGAAAACGCCGTTTTCATCGCGGAATTTATAGTACCCCTGGCGGCGGTACAGACGGCTGCGGTACAGTTCATCCACGTCGGTCCGCTTTCTGGGGGTATCAAGTTCCATATAACCAATGAAACGGGCAATTATGTCGTCAAGCAGGGCATCACGGTCGTAGTCACGGCCGGTTATGTTCTTGAGTGATATGGGGTTGGGGGCATCGCTCACAAATGCCTCCTGATTCACGTCCAGGCCCACGCCCACGACAGTATCCAGGATAGAACTGCCCTGCAGGGTGTTCTCAATCAGGATGCCGGCCATCTTAAAATCCTTATAATATATGTCATTGGACCATTTGACTGAGAATCCGGCGGCATACTCAGGTCCGGCTGCCGCAATGACTGCGTCCGATACAGCAAGGGCAATAGCCTCCGATATGTAGAACTGCTCCTGCACCTTTATCCCCTTAGGATGCGCCAGGATACTGAACAGCAGGTTCTTGCCCTGCTCAGACTCCCAGGTGTTACCCTTCTGTCCGCGGCCGGCTGTCTGGAAA
>JAFXMB010000006.1 GCA_017530735.1 Bacteroidaceae bacterium
GTTTATTAACTTCAATCATCAAAAAACTAAAACAATCAACCATTTAATTTTCAATTTTCAATTCTCAATTTTCAATTTTTAATTTACTCCCACTCGATAGTGCCGGTGGGTTTCGGAGTGAGGTCGTAAAGCACGCGGTTAACGCCCGGAACCTCGGTAATGATGCGCTGGGTGATGTGGTGCAGCAGCTTGTAGGGAATCTCCTCGATGGTTGCAGTCATGGCGTCGCGGGTGTTGACGGCGCGGATGATTACGGGCCAATCCCAAGAGCGCTTGTTATTCTTAACGCCGGTTGACTTATAATCGGGTACGATGGTAAAGTACTGCCAAACCTTGCCCTCCAGGCCGTTAGCGGCAAACTCCTCACGCAGGATTGCATCGCTCTCACGCAGAGCCTCCAGGCGGTCACGTGTAATAGCGCCGGTGCAGCGTACGCCCAGACCCGGGCCCGGGAACGGCTGACGGTAAACCATGTTGTCGGGCAGGCCAAGTTCCTTACCTACCACGCGAACCTCGTCCTTGAACAGCAGCTTGATAGGCTCCACCAGCTCAAACTTCAAATCCTCAGGCAGACCGCCTACGTTGTGATGAGACTTTACAGGACCTGACTCAACGATATCGGGATAAATGGTACCCTGAGCCAAAAATGAAATTCCGGACAGTTTGCGAGCCTCCTCCTCAAATACGCGGATAAACTCGGCGCCGATGATCTTGCGCTTCTGCTCGGGATCGGCCACACCTGCCAGCTTATCTAAAAAACGGTCAGTTGCATCCACATATACCAGATTGGCGTTCAACTCGTCGCGGAACACGCGTACCACCTGCTCGGGCTCGCCCTTGCGCAGCAAACCGTGATTAACGTGGACCGATACCAACTGCTTGCCGACCGCCTTAATCAGCAAAGCGGCTACAACCGATGAATCCACACCGCCGGACAGCGCCAGCAGCACCTTTTTGTCACCAATCTGAGCCCTCAACTCCTTAATCTGTTCGTCAATAAATTTCTTAGCCAGTGCCGGAGTCGTGATACGCTCCATATCGGCCGGACGTACATTACCTTGTGTCATTATTTGGAATTTATTTGTAATAAGTTATGGTTCGCTGATAATATTTCTCATGCGACGAGGTCTCCTGGTGCATAAGAATCCAGTTGTTCTTGTTGTCATACTGGTACTGCGGATATCGGTCCACATCAACATCGACCGCCCCGTTATGCTTAGTCCGCTTCTCCACCAGATCATGGTTCGCATTATAATCGCACTCATAATAATCAATATCATGACCCGCAGACCCAGTGTAAGTATATTTCTCAACCACCATCCTGACAGGATTCTCCAGGAACTTATACTCGTCGTACTTGGTGGTCATCATATAAATCATACCGTTTGAGTAATAGAACGTGTTATTCACATATCCAATGCCCTTCTGCGGCAGCATCTTTCCACTGCTGTACTGATACTCAACCTTCATCGTATCGCAAAGCACCGGAACGCGCGTACCCAGACTGTCCTTCCATCGGTCAACATAAATTACCAACTTATAATCCTCTGAGAACGTATAAACCCTATCATCGTGGTACTCGAATCCGCCATAAATCCAAGTCTTATGTGAGGCCGACATATCCGGCACAATCCGGCCCTCCATATCCTCGCCCAAAGGATCCGGATCCATCCAACCTTGAGCCGAATAAGGCACATACCTGCCCTTGTTCTCATACTCAAACTCCCAGGTACGTATCACGTTATCATTGAAATCCTTCACCGTACACGACAGCTTATGATTGTAACTGTCATACTGATACTGCCGAAAAGCCGTTCTGACGTCATTCTCAATGGTCGTCTCCCGCAGAACATTGCCCCGGATATCAAAGAAATACCCCGTCTGGCTGCCCGGATGCCAGCTGTCCGATACCGTCATCGAATCCACCTTGCCGTGCAGACCCGCCCGCTGCAGCGCGGTCCTGTCCCAGTACATAACCTCGATCCACTCTTCGGCCGCGCCCTGAACCACCCAGTAAATCTTTGTCAGAGGGCCAGATACCACCGCCAGCAGAGCCTTGCGCTGAACCGTCGACGGGTTCTCCTGCACAAAAATGCGGATTGTATCAGTACCCTTGCGGCCTTGGTACTTAGAAATGGTGCACCATCCCTCGCCGTCCGTCAGCACCGCCTCCCATTCGGCATTACTCACAATAACCAGGTTGGTGGAATCGGCCGTATTACTCAAAACACGCACTCTGGTGGAGTCAATCACAGTGATTTTCTCGCCCTCGTCAATCAAAACCTCGTGGTTCAACAGGTCACAACCGGTCATAATCATCCCGATTACGGCCGATGCCAACACGGCAGCACAAACAGTTCTCCTCATATAGCGTGGATTAGTTCTTACAAATTTATATATTTTTATAACAACATGAAAAGGCCAATTACTACAATAAGTTAACTTTGTGCAGTTTTTTGAAAAACAATAGCCATACACAATATGAAATACTACATCCTATTCGGCCCTCCCGGGGCAGGTAAAGGCACTCAGGCAGGTGCCATTTCAGAGAAATACAACCTTAAGCACATCAGCACCGGCGAGATGCTGCGCAGTGAGATAGCTGCAGGCACAGAACTCGGCAAGCAGGCCAAGGAGCTCATCGATGCCGGCAACCTGGTCCCTGACAGCGTGGTCGAGGGCATGATTGAGAGCACATTCAACAACAACAAGGACGTAGCAGGATTCCTGCTGGACGGATTCCCCCGCACCCTTGGCCAGGCAGTTGACCTGGACGAGATGCTGGCCCGCCGCGGCGAGAAGGTCAACGCCGTAATCTCCATCATGATCAAGGACGACACCATCAAGCAGCGCATCCAGCACCGCGCAGAGATTGAGGGCCGTGCCGATGACGCCAATGAGGAGACCATCAAAAACCGCATAGCAACCTACCACAAGCAGACCGAGCCCCTTATCACCTATTATAAGAACGCCGGCAAGTATCAGGAGGTGGACGGCGAGTGCGGCGGCATAGAGGACGTACGCAAGGCAATGTTCCGCGTGTTCAAGGGCATCGACCGCAAATTCATGGAGCGTCAGGTGGTACTTGATGACTCACTGCTCGATAAGGTACAGATGCTGGCTCAGGAGTCACCCCGTCTGCGCATGAACTATGACCTGCGCAACAGTGAGGATGACCAGAGTCAGCGTATGCTCAACGTGATGCTGCCCGGCACCCACACCACCATCCACAAGCACAACCTCTCAAGCGAGACCGTGATGCTTATGCGCGGCCGCATGGATACCGTATTCTATAACAACAAGGGCGTTGAGATGCAGCGCATCCACATGGGTGGCGATACCGGCGTCTTTGGCGTCAACATCCCCAAGGGACAGTGGCACACCTTTGAAGTCTTTGAGCTCTCAATCATCTTTATGGCTCAAGATGGTGCCTGGAGCCCCCTAGCAAAAGAGAACATGCTATAAAAATGATACCAATGGGGTCAGGCCCCATTGGTACTTTTTTGAAAAGTGATACCATTGGGGTCTGACCCCAATGGTACTATTTTTATGCGAACTGCTCTTTGAGTTTGGGCCAGTAGCCGCGAGCCAGGACTATGCCGCAGCCCAGGACAAAGCCCAGGAACGTCCAGACTATAAGAGTCTTGGAACGGCTGTTTGAAGGCTTATCAGGAACGGTGACGGGCTGGATAACAGTCAGCACCGGAGTATCGCGCTTAACCTGCAGCTTAGCCTGCTCCAGCTGCTTGGAAAGCTCGCTGTAGATGCTGTTTGCAGTATTGTACTTGGACTGGATGCGGTCATGCTCAATGCGATCCTTGGTAGTAGTCACGTTCTGAGTCTTATCGGTAATACGCGCCAGCTGCTCCTGATATGACTCCGCCTCGGCCTTCATCTCATCATAACGCGCCTGGATATACTCCAACTCACTCTGAGACTTCTCAATGCGGAACCGGGTAATCTCCTCCTGCAGCAACTGCTGAGCCTTCATTGCCAGTTCGGCCGTCTGTATGGGTTCTGATCCCACCACGTTCAGAGTAATGTAACCCTCTTTCTTATCGACCGATAACGACACGCTCTCACTCACAGCCTTGAGCACCTTGACCTCATCCTTGGTCAGCACCAGCGGCTTGGGAGTGTCATCGGCCCCACCCGCGGGCAGCACGATATCGGGTTTCTCCTTACGGATGGCGCCCAGGATTACGCCCGGAAGGCCGATGGTGTACTTCTTGATGGTACCCATAACCGTAGGCTTGGCAATCTCGGTGGCGTATGTGAACATGCTCACTGCGGTATCCACCTTTGCATAGTGTACCGGCGTGTACATCAACTCTTTACGGAACGGAACGCTGTTTACAATCTGCGGATAGATAAGCGGTGAGAGTTCTGCCCCGCTGGAACCCGAACTTAGATCAATGCCAGCCAATGATGCCAGACTGCTCAGCGAACTGGACTTGGAACCGCCCACCTGAGGCACCATAACAGTGCTCACCGAGTAGGTACGCTTCATGGTCAGCGCAGCCACAAATCCCAGCACAATGAACGCGCACGTCCAGATGATAATGGTCTTACGGCCGTCCCACAGCTGCTTTACCAGCGCCATTATGTCTATGCCCTCCTCGTCGTCCATGAGAGGAGCGTTGTTCATATCTTCCTGCATATTACTTAAGTCTGTCTATCAATACTATAAGTGATACAACTGATGTCAGAGTTGCTATAGACTGGCTGAATGTATTGCTCCAGTTAATCTTCTCCTTAGGAGTATCCAACTTCTCACGCTTCTCGCGGTCGATGCTTACGGTAACCACACCACCCGGCTGAACATCCGGATAATTGCGGATACCCAGGAAGTATCGCTTGGTACTCTCGGTCTGGTTGTTGGGGTATGTAACGGTCACGCTGTTCTTGTTGGCCACCTTCTGGAAACCGCCCGCATAATGACGGATATACCAACCGGCGCTGTGACCGCCATCATAAACAACAACCTTGTTCGATGCGGAGAACTCGGCCGGAACATACTGTCCCATACGTGTACCTATCTCCCTGATTATCACAATGTTCTCCTGACGTGAAATATTGATTACGTCACCATCCATAAGGATAAGGTCCGAATCCATTTTCTTCTTGTTGTTCTTGGCCTTAGTCAGGTTTACGCCGATGTTACCGCGGCCCTCATGGGTACGGAACACACGTGCGTACGGATCGGCATCATCCAGAAGACCGCCGGCCATCTCGATTACCTCCCAAAGTTGTGTCTTGTTGTCGTCCAGCAGATAAACGCCCGGATACTTTACGCGACCGTTCAGTTCAACGGTACGACCGGTAGTGAAATCGGGAGTCATGCGGACAACGATCTGATCAAACGGCTGGAGCTGGAAATCGGACTTGGGATTATAGTTCTCATCAACCTCAAGGGTTAATACATCGAATGATGACTTCTTGTCCGATACGTTCAGGCGGAACACCTCAACGCGGTCATAAGCGGCGCCGACCTCGAATCCGCCTGCCATTGTGAGCAGGTCATGAACGGTCAGCGAGGGATCGAACGTGGTGCCGAACGGGCTCTTTACGGCACCGTTCACACGCACTTCGCCGGCATTGGTGTATGTGGTGTTATCATAAACGTTCAACTGGTCACCCGGCTGCAACTCCTTGTCAAGGTCATTCTCCAGCGAGATGGTTATGTACTCCATCTTGGCAGGATTCTCCAGATCCTTGCGGAAAATGTAAGCGACGGGATAAACATTCGTCTTAAGACCGCCTGCGTACTCGATAGCCTGACCCACTGTCATGCGGTCATTCAGGCCGAACTGACGGCTGAAAGGCTTACGAACCTGACCGTTCACGCTGATGGTGTCAAGGTCGCGGTACTCGGACTGCTCAAGCACCTTGACTACGTCGCGGGCCTGAAGTTCAAAGTCGGGATTGCCGTTAATACCCGGGAACGGAACCGTCAGAATCTCAACGGTCTCATCGGGCTTGGTACGCTCCACGAACACGAAATCGGTCTTGGCTGTATATGTAGGCTTAACCTTCTCAATCAAAGCCTTAAGGCTGCTGTTGCCCTTCAGGTCATAGTTGCCGCCGTAGTAAACCGCACCGTTAATGGCCACGTAATTCTCCATGGGGACATCGGACTGATGAATCAGTACCGCATCACCATTGTGAAGGTCAACCTTCTGCTTGCCGCTCATCACATCGGCCAGGTTGAACTCCAGGTACTTGCGCTCGCCGTTCTCAAAACGCTCCACCTGAACATAGTCCATGTAAGCGTTGTAAACCAGGCCGCCGGCGTACTGGATCAGTTCCTTAAGGCCCTCACCCTTGACCATCTCATAGCGCATGGGACGGTTCACGGCGCCGCTTATGCTTACAACATTCTGAGCGATAGGAACAAATATTACGTCACCGTTCTGGATATCGTACTGAATCTTTGCGTCCGGCTTGGTCATGTAGGTGTAGAGGTCAAGCTTGGTGTTTTTTCCAGCTCTGCTGAGTTGGATTTCACGGACAGAACCCATCTCCAACGGACCGCCTGCTGCAGCCAACGCGTTGAAAACCGAGTTCAAGGCTGAGAGTGTGAAACCGCCCTGAACGCCCACCTCACCGTAAATGCTCACCTGGACGGTGCGTGCGGTGGTAATTGTAACCGCAATCTGATCCTCGCGGAACGAATAGTGACTGGCCAGCTTGCTCTGTATAGCCTTGCGAGCCTGCGCCATAGTCATACCCTTAAGGAATATCTTGCTCGATCCTGCCGGCTGAATTGAACCGTCGGCAGCAATACGCTGATGAATCTCGGTCTGTGATGAGCCGAATATCGAGATGTGCACCTCATCGCCCTCACCCAGCACATAGGTATCAGGGGCCTGGGCACCGTCTGTTGTGCGGAACACCTCCATTGCGTTTCCGGTGAATATGGAGTGGCCGTAGATTGCTAGTGAATCGGTGGCGGGTTTTGTTTCCTTTTGACTTGCAAGAGTCGTCTCCATAGCAGCCTCAGCGGCGGTCTCACCAATCGTCGACTGCGGAACAGCAGCGGTTGCAGGAGCAACCTCGATGCCGGTTGTGGCAGCGTTTGCATCGGCCGCACTCTTCTCAGCCTGCATCTTGTCCAGGATAGTCATAACGCGATCCTGGTAATTCACATATTCCGTAGGAGAAATGTTATCCACATCAATACCCTCCTCCAAGAGTCGGGTCCGAACCTCAGTCTCATTAAGTCCTCTCTTCTGCAACTCGGCCTGAGCCATTGCCATCATCGACGCGCTTTGTGCAAAAGCCAACATAGGCAACATCGCAAACAAAACAGCCAAAACTTTCTTCATATCGTGCATTAATTAATTTGCCGCAAAATTACTAATAATTATTAACACGCGCAAAATGGTACCATTGGGGTCAGGCCCCTTTGGTATCATTTTGCCGAGAATTCCTTGATGCGCTGCTCCTCCGAACGCCTGCAAACCAAGAGCTGTCCCCCCTTCTCCGAAACGATATAACCGTCCAGACCCTGAAGCACAACCTTCTTGAGGCCCTCAGTATGTACAACGCAATTATCGCTCTCATAGAAACAAACGTTTCCGACCGCAGCGTTATTGTGCTCATCCTTAGATAGTTTCTCATGCAGCGACTGCCAGTTTCCCAGGTCACTCCAACCAAAGTCAGCAGGATGAGTATAAACCTTCTTATCGGCCGATGCCGGCTCCATCACCGCATAGTCAATGGAAATCTTCTCACAGGTCGGAAAGATAGAAATGATACCATTGGGGTCAGGCCCCATTGGTACCATTTTATCCATCTGCTCCGCCAAAACCGGCTTATATTTTCTGATAGACTCAGTAATAGTCTTCACATTCCAAACAAAGATACCCGCATTCCAAAGGTAACTACCATCGGCCAAATACCTCTTAGCGGTCTCCAGATCCGGTTTTTCCTTGAACTGCTCCACCAAAATGATACCATTGGGGTCAGGCCCCATTGGTACCGTTTTCACATACCCATACCCCGTCTCCGGCCTGTTAGGTTTAATGCCGATGGTAACGATGAAGTCGTGGCCCGATGTAAACGCCAGAGCACCAGATATAACGCGTCTGAACTCCTCAGGGTTCATCACGACAGCATCGCTGGGAGTCACAACAACATTTGCATCCGGATCCTCCTGCTTAATGCTCCAGCAAGCCCAGGCAATGCACGGCGCAGTGTTTCTGGCAGCAGGCTCAGCCAAAATATGGGCCGATGGAATACCAGGAATCTGCTTCTGCACGATATCCACGTAATCCTTGTTGGTCACCACCCAGAAATTTTCCGATGGGCAAATACCCTTGAATCGGTCCACTGTCAATTGTATCAGCGACCGTCCACAACCCAGAATATCAATAAATTGCTTAGGAAACTCAGGAGTGCTCAGGGGCCAGAATCTGCTCCCGATACCTCCCGCCATAATTACAACGTGATTTGCCATTTTTTCAAAAATGATACCATTGGGGTCAGGCCCCATTGGTACTGTTTTAATATTTATTCTTGTGGAAAAGCCTGTGAATCTTATTCACCACTCCTCCGCTCTGATTATCAATAAACGCATCCAAAACCTTGCAGGAACCATCCACAGGCCTGATATCATAGTCCGCCACAGCCGCCGGAATCATGCAACTGTACCCCTCCTTGACAACTACCTCATCACCCGTCGCACGCACCTTAATCACGCAATCGCCCTTAAGGCACATCGTAATGATAAAACTGTCGTATTTAAGAAGGTTCCGATGGAACTCATGATCCACCTCCGTAACGCGAGCGCTAAAGAACTTAGACTCCATAATCAGGTTCGCGCGGTCACTGCGGACAGCATAATCGGTCCGATATTTCCGCTCAACCTTGTAGTTAAGTGCCTGAGCAGCATAGGCAGTATGGAGTTCGCGCGGCTTGCCGTCAAGTCCCGGCCTGTTATAGTCGAAAATCCTGTAAGTAACGTCCGATGACTGCTGAATCTCGGCCAGCAGAATCCCGCTGCAAATTGCATGCACACGCCCAGCCGGGATGTAAAACACATCACCTGCGTGCGCCTCATGACGCGCCAAAGCCTCAGTGATAGTCCCGTCCTCCACCATCCGCTTGTACTCATCGGCCTGGAGTTTCTTCTTGAAACCGGCATAGATGCAAGCCCCGGGCTCAGCATCCAGCACATACCACATCTCGCTCTTACCCAGCTTATTATGCTCACGCAGAGCCATCTCGTCATTAGGGTGAACCTGGATAGACAAATCCTTACGGGCATCGATGAATTTGACCAGCAGAGGCATTTTCCCGCCGTTCCGCTTGGCCACAGCCTTGCCCAGAATCTCCTCAGGGGCCGATACCACCACCTCCGGCAGCGTCTTCCCAGCCCAGCAACCATTAGCGACGATTGAAGGCGAGCTCTCCACAGCGCTAACCTCCCAACTCTCGCCGACATTGTCCTGCTCCGGAAGTCCTTTCCATCGGCACAGCCTATCCCCGCCCCACACAACCGTGTGCAGGTTAGGCTCAAAAAGCAGCGGATAACTTGAATTCATCACGCAAATATACAAAAATGATACCAAAGGGGGCAGGCCCCAATGGTACTATTTATTGAGTCTGTGGATAACTCCCCGACTGATACCAGTAACGCGCGAGATCTGCCTCTCATTCATGCAAAACTCCAATAACCTCTTAATGACCTCATTACGTTCCGCCTTTGCAAGATGCTGAATTTTAGACACCTCCGTAATCCCAAACTCCGCCTTAATATACTCACGCAACCGTTCATCGGTCACACGTCTACCGGAATCGCTATCAAAATCCATGACTCTCTGCGTTTTAGTCAGTGGCGTATTGACCAATTCCTCAAGCGCATCGAACGAAATCTTTGTGTGAACCGATTTCGTCGCACAAATCGGAACATCACAAACCATCTTTGGATCATACTCTCGCCAACTGCTCCACCGATAATCACTAACATTATTCACCAGCCCTCCAGCCACCGGATTCTGATGAATGTACTGCATCAGAGTCAGAAAATACTCCCAATCATTCACCGCCTCGCTCCTAAAACGGCCCTGGAACACGTGGCCCACATGCTCGTACTTTAGATTAAAAAAGCCCGCATAAGTACCTGAAATCCATTTAATTGCGGCCGATACCCCGCACTTCTGCTCACGAACAAGCAGATGCACATGATTAGGCATCAGGCAATAAGCGTAAATAATCAGCAAAGGTGGAATTGGCTTCCCAGTCTCATCAACCGGAAACACCACACGCTCCATCAAACTCAGAAACTTGAGAAAATCTTTCTCATTCTCGAAAATGTCCTGCCGGTTCACCCCGCGCAGAATAACATGGTAAACGCCAGAATCACTGGCCAATCTTAATTTTCGTGCCATGGTAGTTGCAAACAAAAGTATTCTATCGCAAAGATAGAAAAAAAATGATACCATTGGGGTCAGGCCCCTTTGGTATCATTTTGCCTCAACACCAGTGAACCAGCAGCGGATTAAGCCGGATCTTTCGTGGGCATCCATTGCGTCCTTGAATCTGATAATCGTCCACGATCCCCTTTGGAAGCAACTCCTCCAGCCGTGCATTCAAGACCGATGTCTTCTCGCTGAAAGAATTGTCCTCAAGATCAACCAGGCGCGCTACCCTAGCCTTAACATCCTCCTTAAAAGTATTAGGATTAATCGTAGAATAAATCTCCTCCAGCTCTGCCCTAAAACTATCACGTCGCTTCAGCAGAATACCCTCCGGATGCCTTAAAAACAAGATAAACAATGTCTTAACCAATGGCCGTAATTGGAGAATCGGCCCATCTGGTCCTCCCATTCTAATACTATAATTTTTGTCTATAAACAATTCAACTGGCTCGGGCAGCGATTCCAATCCACATCCAAGATTCTTAAGCCGCTCCTGAACCTTAGTCATAAGCGACATCAGCTCGGCAGCCTCCATCCCATCAAGCAAATCGCCATAATCAACCGGTGGTTCACTCAGCTTCCCGGGAACTCCAGGAAAAAGCAACTGCCACATCAACTGAACCTCTATGTTTCCACGTATCATCATACCATAAAGGTACGCAAAAAACCTTCACCCTCCAAGCCCAAACGCCACTATTTCATAAATAAACATTCTGAAATACCAAACAATTACAAACTTGTAATCACTTTTTAATGCCGATTTCCGACAACACCTTTGCCACAATAAAAAATTGAAATGGAAAAGAAGATATCATATTTCACCGAGGAAACAATGAAACACCTGATTCTGAAGAATGCCACCCGGGACCGATGGCTCTTCAGATCGCTAAAAGCCATGATAGCCTGCAAGTTAACGCTGGTATACGGACCATACCACATGATGTCTGATTTGCAATCATTGGCTGCAAGCGGATTTCAGGATACATACGAGCATGCCGAAATACTAGCATCTTTCCTCACCGAATTGGTCCCTTCACACCCTACAACCCCATCAGAATTGATGGAAACTGTGGATGATTACTGCAATGAAGCAATTGAAAAATATAAGGAATACAAACATCTTCTAGAGTTGCTTGAAGGCGATTGCTTCTATCCCAAAGTGGCAGAGAAATTCTGCAAAAAAGTCTATAAGGCAAGAAAGTATTATACATTCAAAGCTTTCGCAAACCTCAACTATTCCATTTACGCACAGGTTCTGTTGTTGTACCAAATATCAAAAATAGACTACAAAACATTCATTGACCAATTCCAAGAATACAGCCTTTTCAGCCAAAAACGAAAACCCCTTACTCTCTCAGAACTCAAATTGTATATCAAGACATTGAGTAATGTGGTAGATTTATACTTCACCCTACTGGGCAAAACAAAACTATAAGCATGAACCACTGAAAATCACAAGCTCTTTATAACATCCTCAATCTCCCAAATAATTTCTTTTAACGCAGCCTTAAGTGTCTGTCGTTCAAGTTCATCAAAATACTCCGGGGCTTTTCTATTAAGAAAGTGCTCCTTGAACCAGGATAAATCCTCTCCATAATATTCTTTAGCCAGATTACCCCATTTGAGCCATCGGTCCAAACATAGTAAGTAACCCTTCATGGAGATCTCAACATGCATCTCTTCAGGCTTATATTCATGCAGCCTCTCCGGATGTTCTTTTGATTCTTTGATTGAATCCTCCAGTTTCAGAATCTCTTGATTGATCGTTTCTTCTGTAAAACCATAGAAAGTCATATCGTAAAGACAGTTTGCCACAATCCGGCTGGCCGAAAAGGTATCGAGCGTATCTTGGCAAACGACCATTCCCAACCACTCCTTCCATGGACTAAAAGACAACCCCCATCTCTCATCAACACCATCCTTAATTCCTACAACGTCAGGATATAATCGTTTAGGTTCCAAAATATCCGGACTCAATTCAATCTTAATACAGAACCCCGAATCAACAGTATCCATTAAAGACAGTGTTTCAAAAACTATCCTATAACCATCCAGACTCTTTCTACACCAAGGATGATCACTCACTAAAGCTATCGCCACATCTGGCCATTCCACTTGATTAATAAGCTCTTTCAGTATCATAACTCCATATAATTATTCTTGTAATAAATACTCTGCCAGATAAGGCACTGCAAAAATAAGTTCACCTCGTCTTGGTGCTTCAATAACGCCACTTTCCAATAATCGTTTACGGTATGGTTGTAGTGCCGGCCCTCTCTTGCCCATAGCCACCTTCAGCTTAGCAGTCGAAACAGTATCTCCATGCTTAGCCATTGCTCTCAAAAAAAACTTATCGTTGTCCGACAGTGGGTTCAAAATCGGTTTAAAAACATTGTTCTCCATATCACCCATGGATGATCTCTCCGCTTTATCCATAATCACAGCGTCTACAGTCCCTCCGTCCGGAGTATATTGAATCAAATAGTAGCCAATCAACTGCATTAGGTAAGGAAAACCGTGAGTAGCAAGTGCAGCCCTATCAAGATACTCATCCGAAATTTTGATGCCAATTCCTTTAAATGCCCTCTCATAATACGCCCTTATCAGATTGGTTGAAATCAGTCCCAGTTCCACTCTGGATGCCCGATTCAAGAAGGTGAGTACTGTGTCATTTAAAACACTTGAAACCGCATGTGGCAACCCGGCCATAGCAATAGCGATATTTTTACCGTCACCAACCAATTCCTGATAAGCCGATGCAACTTCTCTCATGGCGGCAGATGTGCGTACCTCATCAATGAGAATCAATGCCCCCTTGTCCTTCTCAGCAAGTTTGTCACATAGCAAAGACATCTTAGAACGGAAGCCATACTGCCTTTCAGTAACATCAGAGAAAGTGAGACCGAAAGAAAAGCCTAGCGCACCAGCAGCCATACCAGTCAATTGGCGCTTATCATCCTTGAAGAAAGTAGAACCATTCAGTTGAAACTGCTCAATTATAGCTTGTGCCATCCCCTCATGAGCCGTCACACGAGCCACAACATAGCCCAACTTCACCGCCCGATCGCTCAATTCGAGTAACAAAGCCGTCTTACCCATTCCCCTCTGTCCAAGAAACAACGAACAACGATTTCGGCTTCCTATAGGTTCCTGCAATCCCATAATAAATTGCTCAATAACCCTATCACGGCCAATATACTGGTTGGGACGGTTACCAAACGTTGGCTGAAACACAACATGATTAATCTGTCTATCTATCTTCTTCATCAAACTTTACTCTCTTTTATTCTTCTTTATTCTCTTTTATCCTTCAATATTCTTTTCATGCTTTCTGCAAATCTATGCGCATGAAACAGTAAATAAAAGCAATTACAAGCTTGTAATCAGTTGCTAGTTTCAACCATTTTTCTATTGTGATACAATTGGGGTCAGGCCCCTTTTGTATCATTTTGCTAATTTTGTGAGCAATGAATATAGAGCAGCACCCGTTTGAACCGTTTCTGCCTAAAGACGCCAGGATCCTTTTTCTGGGCAGTTTCCCGCCGCAGCCTCACCGCTGGAGCATGCCGTTCTATTACCCCAACTGGATCAACGACTTCTGGCGAATCATGGGGCTGATTAATTTCAACGACAAAGACCACTTCTGCAACATCACAGAAAAACGCTTCAACGAGGCCGATATTCGCAAATTCTGCACCCAAAACGGCCTAGCGTTCTATGACACCGCAACCCAAATCCGCAGACTGAAAGACAACGCCTCCGACGCATTCTTAGAAGTTGTAACACCGACCGATATCCCTGCACTATTGCAACAAATCCCGAATTGCACCACTCTGGTCACAACAGGCCAGAAGGCCACAGAGGTAATCAGCAGCACCTTCAACTGCCCCATTCCACCCATTGGGAGCCACATAGAAATAAAAATAGGCAATCGCCCAATCAACTTCTGGCGAATGCCTTCAACGTCGTGCGCCTACCCGCTACCAATAAACAAAAAAGCCGACGCCTACCGCCAGCTCCTAAAATGGAACAATTGGGGTCAGGCCCCAATTGTATCATTTTTCCATCTTCACTTTGGGAAGTTGCCAGTGGTATTTGGTGGCCAGGAGGCGAATTATGATTACGCCGGCTACGCATCCGGTCCGATACACGGCCGGTCCGAAATTGAAATGTTCCAGTAATAAGTATACCAATCCCCCTGCAACGCATGCCAACGCGTAGATTTCTTTGCGGAAAATGAGCGGCTCCTCGTTGATGAAAATATCGCGTATTACGCCACCGCCAGCTCCGGTCATAGCGCCAATCACTATGGCGATAACAGCCGAGCACCCCATATCCAGGGCCTTAGTCATACCCAAAAGGGTAAAAATTGCAAGGCCGATGGTATCAAACAGGAATATCGTACCCGCAATACGGTCAACCAGTTTATGGAAAAAATAGTACAAAACCAATGAGCCCGCAACAATCAGCAGCGACATCAGGTCATCAAACCAGAACGGTCTCACGCCCAGCATCACATCCCTGATTGTACCGCCTCCAACGGCTGTAACAAAGCCAACAATGAACAGTCCGAACAGGTCAAACTGTTTCGCAGCAGCAAGGCGGATACCGCTTATCGCAAACGCGAACGTACCAATAATCTCAATCCAATACATGCTGCAAAGTTAGCAAAATGATACCAATGGGGTCAGGCCCCTTTGGTATCATTTTCAAAATCTATTGATCACTTCAATGATGTACTGCACATCCTCGGGCTTAATTGTGGGGCCGATGGGCAGGCTGAGTTCCTGGGCTGCAATTTGCTCGGTTATGGGCAGTCTTAATTGCGGCCGATTCCATTCCGCTGCGGCATAGCACTCCTGCTTGTGGGGAGGTATGGGATAATGGATTAGGGTCTCTATTCCATTCTCTTTCAGATAGGTTTGGAGCTCGTCGCGCTTGTTTTCGCGCACCAGGATTGGGAACAGGTGATAGACGTTCTGGACATCGGACAAACGCTCAGGAAGCGTAATAAGTGGATTCTTGATACCATCATAATACATCTTTGCGACCTGCTGACGATGCGCATTATCTGTTTCAAGATGTTTGAGCTTTACATCCAGAACTGCGGCCTGAATCTCGTCCAGACGGCTGTTGCGGCCGGTATATTTGAAGACGTATTTGGCCGATGAGCCATAATTCGCAAGCGTCCTTACGGCCTTAGCCAGCTCAGGATCATTTGTAGTGACAGCGCCGCCATCACCCAATGCGCCAAGGTTCTTTCCAGGATAGAAACTATGTCCGGCAGCATCGCCAATAGAACCTGTGACACGCCCGTCAGCGCACTTACATCCGTGTGCCTGAGCATTATCCTCAATCAGCTTAAGATTATGCTTAGAACAAATCTCTCCTATTCTATCTGAATACGCGTTCCTCCCATAAAGATGAACAATGCAAACCGCACGCGTCCGCTCAGTAATCAAAGCCTCAATGCGCTCCGAATCAATCTCCAAAGTATCAATTGAAGGTTCAACCAAAACCGGTTTCAAACCGTTCTCAGTAATAGCCAGAATAGTCGCAATATAAGTATTAGCCGGAACAATAACCTCATCCCCAGCCTGCATCACGCCCAGCTCAATGTAAGCTCGGAAAATCCAGATTAGAGCATCCAGCCCATTAGCGCACCCAACGCAATACTTAGACCCAATAAAACGAGCATAATCCCCCTCAAAGCGCTCATTCTCAGCGCCCTGCAGATACCACCCGTTCTCAACCACACGCTTCACCGCCTCCTCAATCTCAGCAGCGTGCAGCCCGGTTACCTCCTTAAGACTCAAAAACGGAATCATACTGCAAATATAGCAAAAGGTGACATTGGGGACGGTTCTGTTTGGCACCTTTTTTCAAATGGTGCCAAACAGAACCGCATTCTATGGTAAACTCCAAACGATAATCGATATTTAACACTATATATTTAAGCTACGCCACAAACTGGTTTGTAAAGGTGTTCGGGATTGTATTTCTGTTTATTCCGCACCATTGCAACCAACGTGTGGAGCATTTTGTTCTTGATGTTATTATGCACAAGCATTGGGTGTTTGCCCCGCTCTATCAAGTGCTGATAGTAGCAGCAGATGTTGACATCGGCTTTAATGGCGGCTAAAGCTGCCTGTGATAGTAAAGACTTGATCATCCTGTTGGCAAACTGACTGACTTGAGGCTTTTGGTAAACGCTGCTGCCCGATCGTCGTTCAAATGGCGCTATACCGTAGTAACAGGCTATTTTCCTGGAGTTCATGTCAAACTTAGTAAAGTTATCGGTATAGACCATCAGGCATGTCGCGTTCTGAGCACCTATCCCAGGCATAGAGGTTATAATGTCAAAGACCTCCCGCAATTCTTCATCGGACGATATGATATCCCGGATCTTCTCGTCACACTTGGCTATGGCCTTGTTTATCTCGGTGATGAGGTGCTTGCTGGTAAATGACATGAAAGCCTTTACATCAGACTTCTCCTGTGTGAGCCGTTTCTCGCTCCTACGGTTAGTGAGCGCCACCCTCTGACGTACCAGACTGTGACGGTAGAGGAACACCTCCCTGAGACTGTTAAGCGAGGTAGACTGGGGTTTGTAGAGAATCATCCTGTCGTGATTGCGCATTGCATACTCTGCTATGATCCTTGAGTCATACATGTCATTCTTGATGCGCTGGATACCTGATGACTGTTTGATGCTGTATGCACTCTCCAGCCACATGTCATAACCTGAAGCATAGAGATAGTTACTCAATCCCATGCTGTAACCACCTGTGTTTTCGCCACAGTAGAGCAAACTGTCGGCAGGAGCATCTTCAGACTGCGATCTTACCCACTTGACCAGACGGCGGTAGCCCGATGTCTTGTTGTCAAATACTTCGTGTACGCTAGGGCCACATTCCTTCACTCCCTCTGCCTTGATGAGGGTGGCATCAAACTTTTCTTTTGAGAAATCGATGCCGATAAAGATTTTTTTCATAACTATGTACCGCTTTTTTATGAAGGAATTGGCCGATAGTTGTCTAGTCTGGGACTCTAATTAGGCTTTCAAGCCTCGCATTCTATCTGGACTTTGCAACTATGCAGGGAAGGACTTACACGGTTCATAGACTCTGTGGACTATTGTCCCCAATATAGTTTCCCTTTCCTGCCGGCCTTTCCTCCTTTTTACAACAAAGGTTGGGAA
>JAFXMB010000057.1 GCA_017530735.1 Bacteroidaceae bacterium
GACAGAGCCACAGCTACATCTGTTCTGGGATGCCTTTGCAAAAGCATACACCGGCCACGATGACCATGCTGAGTTTGACAGTCAAGCCGGCAGGTTTGCCTGTCTGGACATGATACTGAGATATGAATTCCAGAAATGCTCTCTCCCCGAGAAAATGTTCTTTGGCGTATATATACGACGTCTTATAAAGTCTTTCTATCTATAGTACAAAAGGGGACAGACCCCTTTTGTATCATTTTGTGTCATTACTCACAGACGGGACGGATAGGCAGGTTATAACGTCGTTGGATTTTTTGATCTTTACAGACATCATACATCTCACCAAGTTTAAGGATGTACATAGCGTAAGCTTCGGTTGAGCCGGGATAATCACCTACATCCATTATAGCTTCATTCAGATTGCTGGACCAGTAGTAGCTGCATATTTGTATAATGCCGTATCCCTGATCTTTAGTGGTGTTAGTGGGAAGGAAAATGAAACGGTCCGTGTAACCCGGCTTGTTGCTTATCACAATGTAACCGAATACATCATTCATGGATGCCCACACGAAAGTACAGTTGTCAATCAATTCATTACACTCATCACGGGTAGGCAAACGCCATTTTCCGCCCAAGTTCACGTGAGCAGCGTCATCAGACCGTTGCAGGACGGTGCGCTTATCAACACGTCCCAAATCACGGGACAGATTGTATTTGGATAACTGCACTTTCCAGCCGTCCTCCATACCGTTGTAGAATTTATAGTTCTCCCAGGTGTATTCAGACTTGGTTGTTGTCTCGCCCCACGCATACAAGTCACCGGCAACATAGGGCTCATCGGCCCCCATATTACAGGTGGCCCACTTCACGCTCAGACCCAGGTCCACATATGCATAGCCGTTCTCCTTATTGGAATAATAATCCTCAGGTAACGCCATGATATGCTTTATCCCGTTTGAATCAACATCAATGTCAAGCCCCGGAATGTCCACCGGCATAGGAGTACCCGGTTTGACCTTAGGGGTATTTGGAGTGAATGTCATATCCGTTCCCGATGGCATAGGACGCGCCTCAGGTGTGGGAACATCGGTCTTACGGCACACGGGACGTACTGAGCAACCCAGGTCGCGCGATGTAAAGCCACGGTCTTTATCGGGTTCTTCATCCAAACCGAATACACCTGCAGAAAAGGAATAGCAGAATTCAAAACCGTACAGTGTATTGTACCAGTATGAGCCATCAAAACCTGCAAAGCTAAATTCCTCACCTAAATATTGACCAGCTGCCGGCAGGAATATGTAATTATCGGTATATCCCGGCTTCCTGCTCTGCACCTTGAAACCGGCTACTCCACCAAACTCGCTGTTGCCTATTCCATACCAGGTCCAGATGGTGTTGTCAAGGTTTGTAAGTTCAGATACCTCGGCCGCACTGGGCATACGCCATTCACCGCCCCAGTTTACATATGCGGCATCATCGGCCTGTTCAAGGATATGCTTGTTGTCCACCTGGCCCAATTTGCTGCTCACACAGTATTTTGTCATAGTTGATTCAGAGCCTTCACAATAGCTGTACGAGCTCCAAGAGTAACCACGTTCCTTGCCCTTTTTCCACTTTGTTTCTTGAGCTCTGGCATAACCAGGCTTATAGTAAGGCTCAGTCTCACCCCACGCAAAATAGTCACCATACTCAACCGGGTTGTCGGCACCCACGTTACAGGTGGCCCACATGGTGCTCAGACCCAAGTCAACATACCCGTGACCATTCTCCATACCCGTATAGTGGTGCTCAGGCATAGTGGTTATAACCTGCTTGCCCGTATTCACATCATAAACCTTTTCTACCAGAATCCCTTCCCACCACTCCGGGTATATTTCTTCAATCCCGGAGACTTGACCGGCATCCTTTCCGGGATAGTATGTCAATCTTATAAAAGCTGTACCTGGAGACGGGGCGTTTCTATCTTCAAGCACTACTCTGTGTGAGTTATCGTAGTATTCCTGATCAATTATCCTAAGAAAAACAGTTCCTTCTTTCAGTTTACGATCACCTTCATTGACTGCAATCTGGTCTGTGGAGTACACTAAAGTATGGTCAAATACAATATCAGTAATTACCGCCTTGCCGGTTTTTGTAATCATCTTTCCGTCTTTGGCATATTCCACACCTGGCAGTTTTGACAGCAGTTCCTTCACAGTAATACCAACAGGCACTCTACTGGACTTATCCTTATTTAGATTATTGTTGGACTTGTTCTTCTTTGATAGAGATCCAATCTCTATGATATACTCATTATTCCCTATCTTCATGGGACCGGGCACATAAGCCTTGACATTTGCTATCATATCGGCCGTAAGTTGCGTAAGGTTCACAGTGGAATCAGCCTGTGGCTGCTGGGCAATGGCTGGAATGCAGAGTGACATCAGCACGGATGTCAATGCAAGCAAGAGGACTCTTTTTCTCATATTGTTTGTCTTTGTTTATTCGTTTGTCATCAACCTACGATCAAGATTTTGGTAATCTTCTTGCCATTAATCATGTATCCGTCTTCAACCACCTCTAGTGTAGGATAGTAATTGATTCTGATCCTGGCTTCGCCTTCTGAAAGATTATCGGGAGCCGATAACCAATCAATATCATCATAGTGTTCCCGGTCAATAATTTCCACAATGACACCACCCTTATCCAGTATATATTTATCGGGATCTTGAAGAGCTTCAGAACCCAGGCCCTCAATTAACGGTTGGTACTTTGGGTAAATCTGTTTAAAGTCAAATAACAGCTGGGTTACCGGTTTTCCTCCTATTGCGGTGATAGTGCCATCATCTCCAATCTTCACTCCCGGCAATTTAGATATGAGTTGTTTGACCGATAAGCCGGCCGGCAGTTTGAAAGTTGTGGTGTCATAGTGATTGTTATCGGCCTCAAGCCAGGACTTGGATACTGTCAATGTTGAGTCAAAGCCGATAATGAAAGCTCCACGTATTTTTTCCGCACTCTGTTGTGCACCCCTTGGTAAGGGAGGCTCAGGTAATCTATATAGTATAGAATCGGGAAAAAGGATTTGCGGATCTGAGGTCTCTATTTTACTTGCGCCTTTCCACATACGTGTACTTCGGAAGGGAGGACCATTAACAGTATACTTTGACTCTTCCCCTTCAGGAATATTCACCCCAGGCAAACTTTGCACCAACTTCCATATAATTCCTTCACCTCTGAGATATTCTTGATAGAGAGAATCAACAATGGCCTCAATGCTGTCATTTAGCTGTTGGGCTTTGGCTGGAATGCAGAGTGACATCAGCATGGATATCAATGCAAGCAAGAGGACTCTATTTCTCATAATGCGTTTGATTGCTGTTTTCTATTATGTATCTCTCTCTTAATATATTATTGAGGAGTGCATTTGCATTCAGTCTGGGATAGTAGCTGATTGTTATTTCTGCACGCCGTTTGGGAAGGTCATCCCTATCGGTCTTGGACAGATATTCCCTGAAATGTTTCCTGTCCATTATTACTACATGGATAGCCCCACTGAGAAGTTTATAATCATCAGGATAATCTAATGATATGTTTTCCGGATATACCTTACCTCCGTTGAATTCTATACTTGTAACTATATCTTTTCTGGATTTTGTGAGTAACCTGCCTTTTTTATCAGTTTGTACGCCGGGTAACTGAGAGAGCAATTCCTTCAATGTTATGCCTTTTGGTACTTGGAATATCTTATTGCCTTTGGAATCAATATTGACATCGGCCGATATCTGTTTAATCTCAATAATATACTCATACTCCTCCAGCTTGCCGGAAGCCTCATAAACCTTGACCTTATCAATCATTTCGGCTGTAAGTTGCGAAAGGCTAACTGTGGAATCACTTTGTGGCTGCTGGGCAATGGCTGGAATGCAGAGTGACATCAGCATGGATGTCAATGCAAGCAAGAGGACTGTTTTTCTCATAATGCCATTGATTTGGTTGTTATCTAAACTGATTTACTTGCAGACGGGGCGTACAGGCAGTTCCCAATTGCGGTAGCAGTAGCCTGTTTTAATATTGCCCATAAAATCAAACCAAAGACTGGCAGCACCGCCATCGGGGCCGACATCTAACGAACCGGACCAGTAAGCCACATCACCCGAAGTACCGCCATAGTAATAAGGAAGGAAAATGGAGCGGTCAGTGTAACCTGGCTTATTACTTGTTATCAGGTAACCTATCTCTCCTTTCACTGATGCCCAACTCCAGGCACATTTTTTTATAAGTTCTTTCATCTCTTTAGTTGTGGGCATACGCCAACTGCCACCAAGTTTGGCGTGAGCTATGTCATCTTCACTCCAGGAAAAAAATCCACCTGTTTGTTCCGGCCCTGCAGCACCGACATTACGTGAGGCCCATTTTACGCTCAAACCCAGATCAACATACTCTAAGTTACCACCAACCATATCATAGGAGACATCCTGATAATACTCTATTATAATTTGTGCGCCTTGGATACCGTCTGTCCTTTCCTTAATTTGCACAAAAGCAGTACCACTGTTCAGCTTAGTATCATCTGTATAAATAAGACCAGATGATGAAAACGGTGCTGCTTTCAGTTTGGTGTGATTTGTATAATATCTCTCACGGGAAAATACAGGTAATTCATTGAAGAAAATACTGCTTACAATCTCTTTCCCTTCTTTTGTGACTAATCTGCCCAAAACGTTTTTTTCAATGCCAGGCAGGCCGAATATCAGTTCTTTAAATGTTATCCCATCTGGTAATTGATATACATTTTGGGTATAATCTTCTTTCCCTTTCGGTCTTGCCATTGTTTCTTCCGATATATCTCCAATCTTAATGACATACTGAGCCAAGACTTTTGGTTTTACATAAGCCTGCTGGGCAAAGACTGGAATGCAGAGTGACATCAGCATGGATGTCAATGCAAGCAAGAGGACTGTTTTTCTCATAATGCCATTAATTTGGTTTGTTCACTATCTAAACTGATTTATAGTGAAAATGCGTCTTGTGTTAAAGGCGCATTTTCATAATAAACCATAAATAAGAATTTACGTTACGGGTGGACGGGACGGACGGATTGGCCTTCGTTACGGAAACTGGCGTTACCCGTCGGCGTATCCTGAAAGAACGAATACCCGTTAGCATGATCCCAACGTCCCATAAAGAAACTGTTGGCATTATAACTTAGTGAGCTTGACCAATAAAGGCCGAATTCTGCAGGCATGCCATGTTCTATTGCGTTTGAGCTATTATGAACGTTGACCGGAAGGAAGATGGAGTTATTCTCAAATCCCTCTTTTTTACCCGATACACGATAACCGTTAACCCCGTTCACTTTTGTCCAGGTCCATATACATTCTTCACGCAGTTCATCCAACTCTGCTCCAGTTGGCATTCGCCAGCTGCCGCCCCACTTGACATGAGCCACATCATCTTCCTGGTCCAATACCGTTTTATTGTCTTTATCGCAATACTTGGTATAATTACCCTGCTTGCCATCCACACAGAACTTATAGGTGGCAAAACTATAGTTTGTTTTGGTTTCAGTTTCACCCCAGGAGTACAAATCACCAGCATCCTCGGGCCTATCGGCACCTACATTACAGGTGGCCCATTTTACACTCAAACCTAGATCCACGAACTCGTGCTGTGCACTTGCGGGAACGCCAATTGACATCAGTATGCATGTCAATGCAAAACAAAGGACTTTCTTTCTCATAATGCTATTCTTTATGTTTGTTATTTAACTGATATAAGTTTATAATGCGTATTGTAAGAGTTTGTCGTTACGGACAGACGGGACGGACGGAATAACCGCATTCTCGACTTCCCATGGATATAGCTGCATATCTGCTTGTAATAATAATGATGGCTGCAGAAAAACACAACACCCTTCCGTCATCTAGAGACTCGATAGAACTTGACCAATAATAACCTGTTGAGCCATATTCATAGCGAAGGTTATATGCGGCACCGGCTGCCGGGAGAAAGATTGAGCGGTCTGTATAACCTGGTATTTTACTTGTAACACGATAACCGTTTACACCGTTTAGAGTTGTCCACTCCCAGGTACAATTGTTACGCAATTCAACCTGTTCTTGCTTTGTAGGCATACGCCATTTACCTCCCCAGACAACATGAGCAACATCATCTTCAGGGTCAAGCGTGGTCTTGTTATCAACAGTGCCGTTTTCGCTATCCAAATTGTATTTTGTAAATCCTGACAAATTAGAACCCCACTTACTTGTCAGCCTACTTAAAGGATCGTATATATCGGTGGGTCCGATTTCTCCCCAACCGTACAAATTTCCGTTGTCTTCAGGTTTGCGGGCACCAACATTACAGGTAGCCCATTTTACAGATAAACCCAGGTCAACATATTCATGGGCTATTTTGTCATCCTTGAATATTTCAGGTCGCTTCAATTCACCTTCTATTACAGTACCTCCTTTTGTTTCGATGACACGAACGCCATTCACTGCTTCAGGACCATATAAGTCAGTTGCAGCCTTATCCATTATTGTAAACCGGGATTTAATATCCAAAAACCTGATGTTGTTTACGGTTTCCCTGTCAACTCTTTTCCCGTCAACAAAGTATATAAAATCATTATCAGGGTTTTTGCTTATTCCTAACTGATCATTTCCTAATGTCAGTGTGTTCATGTCCAGCACCACTATTTTTCCTTCTTGTCCGTCAACTGTATAGGTATATACTGTATCTGACGAAACTGTAGATTCACCTGAAATCTTGTCATAAGCCACATTTGCGGTCAATGTTAGCGATATGCAAATTACAAGAGGGAGGTAGAGGAACCTGAGCATCTGACGGCGGCCGGACCGTTTGCGGTTCATCATGTCGATGCGGCTTTCTACTCCGTTACTGCTGAAACATGCCACGATGTTGAATGTCAGACCGCTCTGTGACTGGGTCAGCAGCATATACTGGTAAGGACGGGCATCGGGCACGGATTTCAGGACGTCGGCATCGGCCTGCTGCTCATGTACAAGGCAGAGGTCGCGGCGCAGGACCCAGACGGCGGGGTTAAACCACTGGAACAGCGACATAAAATCAAGCAGCATGAGTTCCAGCGGATGGCGGTGTGCTATGTAGGCTTTCTCATGCCTTAAGACATTGCTGTCTATTCCGGCATACTCCTTCTGACTCACCACTATGGTTCCAAGCCAGCTGAACGGGCTTACGTTCTTATCGGTAACAACAATCCTGTAGCCGTCACCGCGTTCAACTGTCTCTCCAACTCTTACTATGGCCGAAACCTTAAGGATGGAGCGTACCCTGAGCAGGAGCATAACAATGAGACCTGCCAGATATGCAGCCAGCAGAATCCGGAGCAGCACAGCGGTGTAATCCTTGCGTACTGCAGGTGCCTGGACTGTAGCGCTCTCTGAGGCCGATACGGCTGGTGCAGGAGCGCTTGTTTGTGCAACAGGAGAGAAAGGTTGGATCTGATTTACAGGAGTAGCAGCGGGCTGAGCGGATGCTACGGTCTGAGCCACCGGGATATCACGATGTACTGTAATGACAGTTACAGGGAGAACATAGGAGAGTACAAGTGAGAGCATCAGGGCTCCGCGCTTAAGGCCGTGGAATGTCTCGCGGCGCAACAAAAGGCGGTACATAAGAACAAAGGCAATGGTTAGCAGAGCCGCCTTTCCAAGGAATAAAAGGACTTGAGTATTCATTTGCGGTTTTCAATTTTGTCAATAATACGTTTAAGATCGTCAACAGACAGGCGCTCCTCTTCAACAAGTCCAAGGACTACGCTTGAGTATGAGCTGTCAAAGTATTCGTTTACCAGCCCGTGGAAACCGTCCAGACTGTATGCCTTGCGAGATACTGTAGGCGAGTACTGGTAGTTGCTTCCAAAGGCCTTGCGCTCCAGGAAACCGTCCTCCATCAGGGTGTGCACCTGATTAGAGAGTGTGTTGAAATTGGGACGGGGTTCCTCATAATGCTCCTGCAGTTCACGTACAAACATGGGACCATAGGTCCAGAACTGCTCCATGATGATTTTTTCCTTTTTGGTGAGTTGTCTCATAAGCAAACAAATTTGTGGTACAAAAGGGGACAGACCCCTTTTGTATCATTTTGTGTAATTACTCGCAGACGGGACGGATAGCGCGGCCTAAGTTGCGTTGGACGAATGATGCCTGGAAGTTCACATCCGGCTCAAGCCACATACCCCACGCATCACATATACCGTTCATCTTCAGTACAAGTTCGTCATCAACAAGGAAACATGTCCAATAGAGGCCAGCAAACTGACCTTCACCTATAGACTCACCCTCTACAACGCTCGTAGAATCTCTATATACAGTAAAGGGAAGAAAAATGGAGCGGTCTCTATAACCTCGTTTATTACCTCTTATACGGAACCCTTCGGTTCCATCCTTCATCTTTACATAACTCCAGGTACACTTACCCATCAACTCTTTCCATTCACCTGTTGTGGGAATACGCCAGTTCCCGCCCCATTTTACATGAGCCGCGTCATCTTCTGGTTCCAATCTGTTCTTACGGTCTTTATAGTTATACTTGGTAAAGTCATCATAACTGCCGTTTATGCTGAACTTATAATTGGACATAGTGTATTCAGACTTAGGCTCAGTCTCGCCCCAGGCAAAGAGATCGCCTTTATCCTGGGGTCTTTCAGCACCCACATTACAGGTGGCCCACTTTACTGATAAGCCCAGGTCAACGTATTCATGTTCAGGGAGGTTGTTTTTATCTACTCCCTGAGATTCCTCACTATATACTACCTTGCTGTTTTCAGGTAATTGATGCGTTTCGTTTCCTTTTATCATCAATACATCGTTATCATTAAACTTTACGAAGTCCTGATTACTGCGGAAGACTTCTTCAACAGACGCTCTGTTATTAATTGTATTGAGATTGAAAGGCTGTGTTGATTCAACAGGATATCGTATCTGTTGAGCACTCACAGTAAAGCCGATTGACATCAGTATGCATGTCAATGCTATATGATGGACAGTCTTTTTCATAATGCATTTTTAATTGATAATGTTACGGGCAGACGGGACGGACAGAAAGACCAGCCATTCGATCCTCCCAACCAATATTAGCTTGATTATTATTAAAACGGATACAGGCTGCAGTACCACATGTTACACTACCATCTCCATAAGGATCTGTCATAAGCGAACGCGACCAATAGTTACCATTTCTTCCATATTCGTAAAATCCGTTTGCTTTGTATCCGGATGCAGGAAGGAATATGGAACGGTTTGTATAACCTTGCTTTTTACTTGTAACCCGATATCCGTTTACACCGTTGATAGTTGTCCACTCCCAAGTGCAGTTGTCATGCAACTCATCCATTTCTTCCCTAGTGGGCATACGCCAGTTGCCTCCCCAAGTTACATGAGCGACATCATCTTCAAGGTCAAGTGTGGTCTTGTTGTCAACTGTGCCTTGTTCACTGTTTATATTATATTTTTTCAATGAAAAGGGCATAAATCCCCACTTGCTTGTCCTCATAGTGTATTGTTCTTTGACCTCCGTTTCACCCCAAGCATACAGATTACCATTATCCTCTGGCTTACTGGCACCCACATTGCAGGTGGCCCATTTCACAGACAAGCCAAGGTCAACATATTCATGTGTGGTTTTGTCATTATCAGATAACACAGACTGTTTTGTTTCACTGTCCCCGTTAGAAGCACTATTGGTTACATAAACAATAACGCCATTTCCTGCCTCCGGGCCGTATAAGTCAACAGCAGCTTTATCTCTGACTAACGTTTGGGATTTAATATCAGAATAAGAGAGTTTTTCAATTGTTGCCTTGTCAACTCTTTTTCCATCCAGGAAGTAAAGATACTCTTTTCCGTCAGTTCTGGTTGGCGCCCCCCCAAAAGGAAAAGGTACTTCTCCCATTGGGGTTGTAAAGATATTTACACCCTTTATAGAATCAGGTTGAACCGCAGTTTCTGATTCAGCAGAAGCTTTGTCATACGCCACATTTGCGGTCAATGTAAGCGATACGCACATTACAAGAGGTATATAGAGGAACCTGAGCATCTGCCTGCGGCCGGACCTCTTACGGTTCATCATGTCTATGCGGCTCTCTACGCCGTTGCCGTTGAAACTGGCCACGATATTGAATGCAAGGCCTCCCTGAGACTGGCTGAGTAGCATGAACTGATACGGACGGGCATCGGGCACGGATTTCAGGACATCGGCATCGGCCTGCTGCTCATGTACAAGGCACAGGTCACGGCGCAGTACCCAGACGGCGGGGTTGAACCACTGGAACAGCGACATGAAATCAAGCAGCATGAGTTCCAGCGGATGACCGTGTGCTATATGGGCCTTCTCATGCCTTAAGACATTGCTGTCTATTCCGGCATACTCCTTCTGACTCACCACTATGGTTCCAAGCCAGCTGAACGGGCTTACGTTCTTATCGGTAACAACAATCCTGTAGCCGTCACCGCGTTCTACGGTCTCTCCACCCCTTACTATGGCCGATACCTTCAGGATAGAGCGTACCCTGAGCAGGAGCATAACAATGAGACCGGCCAGATATGCAGCCAGTAGGATCTGGAGCAGTACCACGGTTTTATCCTTTTGTACTGCAGGTGCCTGAACAGCTGCGCTCTCTGCGGCTGATACGGATGGTGCAGGAGCGCTTGTTTGTGCAACAGGAGAGAAAGGTTGGATCTGATTTATTGGAGTAGCCGCTGGTTGAGCGGATACTGCGGTCTGGGCAACCGGGCTCTTGCTGATATCACGATGTACTGTGATTACAGTTACAGGGAGAACATAGGAGAGTACAAGTGAGAGCATCAGGGCTCCGCGCTTAAGGCCGTGGAATGTCTCGCGGCGCAACAAAAGGCGGTACATAAGAACAAAGGCTATGGTTAGCAGAGCCGCCTTTCCAAGGAATAAAAGGACTTGAGTATTCATTTGCGGTTTTCAATTTTGTCAATAATACGCTTGAGGTCATCAACTGACAGACGCTCCTCCTCGACCAGTCCTAGGACTACGCTCGAGTATGAGCTGTCAAAGTATTCATTTACCAGCCCGTGGAAACCGTCCAGACTGTATGCCTTGCGTGACACTACAGGGATGTACTGGTAGTTGCTTCCATAAGCCTTGCGCTCCAGGAACCCATCCTCCATAAGAGTGTGCACCTGATTGGATAGTGTGTTGAAATTGGGACGGGGTTCCTCATAATGTTCCTGCAGTTCACGTACAAACATTGGTCCATAAGTCCAGAACTGCTCCATGATGATTTTTTCCTTTTTGGTGAGTTGTCTCATAAGCAAACACAAATTGATTTTGACGCAAATCAAAATAATTTTGATATACCTCACAAATCTTTTGTGTTAATAATTGTTATCTCGCCAAAGTGTAACACAGCAACCACGCTCACAGCCTTTGTGGCGGGTGTGAGCGTGGGACATACCCTCTATATGGGGGTGTGTAACACAATCACCGGGGCGAGAATACGCTCTGACGCGGGTGGTTGTGGGACACTTTGGCGGGATCAGGGAGCGGATTTACTCGCTCTTTATGACATCGGCAGGATTCTCGGTCATAGCGCGGCGAATGTTGCCGAATACCGTGAGGCCGATGATGATCAGCATGCAGAGCAGGACCGATAGATATACCCAGACGGTCATGGGAGTCTGGCGGATGTAGGTGGTAAGCCAGCGGTGCATTATCACCGTACCTATAGAGAAGGCGGCAATGGTGCTCAGAATGATTATTGGCAGATACTCTTTAATGAAAAGGTTCAGGATATCAGTTGTGCGGGCGCCGTTTATCTTGCGGATGGCTATCTCCTTGCGGCGTTTCTGACACAGCAGGGATACAATGCTGTACAGTCCGCTTACTGATATGATTACGCAGATAAGGGTTATTACCTTTAGAAGTTTGCCCAACATATATTCTGACTTGATGTAAGTCCTGTATTCTGTTTCCAAGTTTGCGATATTGTACTGGGCTCCCGGTCTAATCTCATTCATAATTCCCAGAATTTCTTGTTCAAGTTCATTCCATTTGACCCCTTCCTTATAACTGAACAGGAAATAGGAAGGGGCATTCACTCCTGTCGGATTACTCTCTTTCTGGAACGTATATACCAATGGAGCCAATTCTAACTTAGGATCAAAATAGCACAGGTCCTTTATTACACCCTTGATTTTCCATCGGGTGGAGAAGCTGAATATATCTGTTCCTACTGTCTGATCACCTCTTCCAAGCATTTTGGAAAGTGTTTCATTAATCAGAACTACATTAGACGGCTCCTCATTACCAAACAATTCTCCGGCAACGGGTTCAACCTCTATCAAATCCAGATAATCTCTGTTGACACCTATATTGATAATATTGATTTTATTATCGCTAATACTGTCAGAAGTTATGGAAGTGTAACGATGATAAGAGGTGGTTGGATTGAAACCATATACTACCTTATCCAATTGGGGCATCATCTTGAGTTTTTCTCTTGCGGCAATGACATCGGTCTCAGACATTCCATACTGATAGCAATAACCTACGTTGTGTTTACGGTAACCCATATCTGTTGATTGAAGCAGATGGCTGATTTGCCGGCTGATTATTACAGAGCAGAAAATGGCACACAGACTAACTGCCAACTGGAAGCCGATACTTACCTTATAACCGATGGTGGTACCGGTTTTATCGGGCGAATTACTGAAATATCGGGCCAACTGCTTACGCCCGGTCATTGCGATGAACCCCGATGCAATCAGGACCGATATCAGACCAATGATTGCTGCACAAAGCACATAACCCGTTATCATCAGACCTACAGTCCTGTCCATCATACTGAGAGTCCTGAAATAGGGCAATACCAGTGTGCATATAAGGGTTCCTGCCAAAAGAGATAGTAGAAGAACTATTGTTATTTCTGTCGAGAACAGTCTTACTATCTGTCTCATACCGGCTCCGTTGGCATAGCGCAATGAGATTTCCCTTTCTCTCATCTTCATTCTGGTGACAAACAAGGTAAAGTAGTTGGTCAATGAACAGATTATCAATACCAACCCAAGTATCATCAGGATATAAACGTAATGGAGTTTGACATTTAATTCTACACCCCTGTATTTGATGGCATACTGTTCTCTTACCTTTGAAAAAGACAATAGTTTGTAATTTTTGATATGTTCCTCTTTCCAGCTTATACTATAAGTAGTACCGTCACCGATCGGATAGGTCTCGTTATGATCGATAACAAGACTGTCACATTCTATCTCCCGCGCCAGATATTGCAGGTTACTCTTATCCACCCTGAAAAAGGTCAAAGAACCGCCTATACCTCTGGTATTGATGTTCTGCACATCATATCCCCGCAAATAATCATAAGGAATCGATGTAGGAATCTTGGCATCCTCAATCACTGATTTAATATAAAAAACGCCCTGGTCGGTGAATAGCATCTGGCCAACTGCACTACCTCCTTCAAACAACTTATCGGCCTGAGTTTTTGTCAATGCAACCTCATTATTGGAAAGGTTCAGGATAGGATCACCATCCAGTACCTTGATGTCAAAAAAGTACTGGAAGTTTTCATCTATTGTAAGATCAACCAACTGAGCCACAGGTTTACCTTCTGCAAATACACGATTAAGTACTCCATTAGAACATCTAGTATATTCTTTTATCTGCGGATATTTCTCTGCCAGATATGCTCCTTCCGGATATGATGAATATGCCGAAAAATCTTCTCCTGCCGTTTTGGGATCGGTTCTCATTAACAGATAGATGTCTTCTGCATCACGATGGAAAGAATCATAACTGCGCTCATACCTTATCCACATGAGCGTAAGTGAACAGAAAACCATTCCCAGTGCGATTGACAGGATTACAATAATGCTCTGGGTCTTGTATTTGACGATGTTGCGTATCGCGATCTTAAGATAGTGGCCGAACATAAGGACTGCTTTTGAGTTTTGCGACAAAAGTAAGGTGAGCCTATACGCCCACCAAGAAAAAAATGCACAATCGCACTTTTCGGCCTGAAAGTGTCCAATTTTTGGACAAAACAGTACAATTGGGGTAAGGCCCCAATTGCACATTAGAGTTTGCTGATGAACTCGTCAATCATCTGGTCCGATGTGTTCCAGCTGGTCACAAAGCGCACTACGCTCTGCTGCGGACCGCAGGGAGCCCAGATCTCAAACGATGCGAACTTGCCGATGCGCTCTATCTCGGACTTGGGCAGGCAGAAGAACTGCTGGTTGGTGGGTGAATCCACATATGGCGAGAAGCCCTTCTTGATCATGGCCTTCTTAAGACGCAGAGCCTGATTGACAGCGTTCTGAGATATCTCCAGGTAAAGGTTATCGGTAAACAGAGTGCTGAACTGAACGCCCAGCAGACGACCCTTGGCCAGCATTGCGCCGTGTTGTTTTACAAAGGTGAAGAAACGGGGCAGAAGTTCCGGATGAGCGGTAACCACAGCCTCACCGAACATTGCACCTACCTTGGTTCCGCCAATGTAGAACACATCGCACAGGCGGGCAATATCCTTAAGCGTAACATCCTTTGACGCAGCCAGACCGTAACCCAGACGGGCGCCGTCCATATAGAGAGGGATATTGTACTTATGGCAGACGCGGCTCAAAGCCTCCAGCTCACCCAGTGAATAGAGTGTACCCCATTCTGTAGGAAATGAAAGGTACAATGCACCGGGCGAAACCATGTGCTGATGGTTCTCATTGTCATAAAACTCAGTAAGATAACGCTCCACGTCATAGGCTGCCACTTTTCCCTGATGGTTGGGCACAATCAGAATCTTATGGCCCGATGACTCCACGGCGCCTGCCTCCAGATTGTTGATATGGGCAGTCTCGGCCGCCATGATTCCCTCATACTGATGAAGCAGTCCGTCAATGATGGTGGCATTGGCCTGGGTTCCGCCTACCAGGAAGCGTACCAGCGCATCAGGACAGCCACAAGCCTCACGTATCAGGTCGGCCGCACGACGGGTATATTCATCCTCACCGTAACCTACGGTCTGTTCAAGGTTGGTCTCAACAAGACGCTGCATCACTGTGGGATGCGCGCCCTCCATATAATCGGAATCAAAGTGGAGCATATTCATGAATTTTGTGAATGCAAATGTAATGATTATCCATTTCAAAAAGTAAATTCGCACCATAAACAACATTAATAAACTGACCTTTATGGCATCGAAAGTCTTTTATACTGACCTTAGGACAGATCCTGACCATCATCTGCTGTACAAACTTGAAAAACTGGTACGAAAAGCCGGCATCGGCAATATTGATTTCAACGGCAAATTCACCGCAATCAAGATACACTTTGGCGAGATAGGAAACATGGCTTATCTCAGGCCAGATTATGCCGCCGTGATTGTAAAGATCATCAAGGAGTTGGGAGGCAAACCGTTCCTGACCGATTGCAACACCCTGTACAAAGGATGGCGCTCAAATGCCATAGACCATCAGGACACCGCCATGAAGCATGGCTACACCCCCTTTGCCGTCGGCACGCAAGTGGTTATTGCCGATGGCCTGAAAGGTCTTGATTATGTGGAGGTTCCCATTGACGGTGAGTATTGCAAGGCGCCCAAAATCGGTGCTGCTATTGCTGAGGCCGATATCATTGTATCAATCAACCACGTAAAGGGTCATGAGATGACCGGACTGGGCGGCGCAATGAAAAACCTGGGTATGGGCTGCGGCAGTGTGGCCGGTAAAAAGGAGATGCACAGCGCCTCAAAGCCCCGCATTGACACCGAATCCTGTCGCGGATGCTCACTCTGTGTAAAGAATTGCGCCAGCCATGCCATATCGCTGGTGGACCGAAAGGCCGTCATTGACTATAACAAATGCGTTGGATGCGGACAATGCGTAGCCACCTGCCAGTTTGAAGGCGCCATAGCCGATAATGACGAGCAGCTGGACGTTCTGAACTGCAAGATTGCCGAGTACGCCAAAGCCACCCTGCTTGGCAAGCCCAACTTCCACATTAACCTGATAATGGATGTATCGCCCGAGTGTGACTGCTTGGGTTATAATGATACTCCGGTTGTACCCAACATTGGCATGCTGGCATCATTTGACCCAGTAGCAATAGACTGCGCCAGCGCCGACCTGGTAAACCGAACCCCGACAATACCCAACGATAATGTTCTGGCACACAACATAGAGCATCACAAGCACGACCACGGAGACCACTGGCACATGATCCATCCCGATACCAACTGGCGCTCATGCGTGGAGCACGCCCAGAAGATAGGTCTGGGCTCAACGGACTACATCCTTATTACCGTTTAGAAAATATTTACATCTATTACTTACAGAAAATAAACTCTCAAGTTAGAGAAAAATAATTCTCTAGTTAGAGGGTATAAAAACACCTTTTCCTTATTTTTTACATTTGACCTTCATTTTCAGACTAAATCTCTTTTAGGTTTAAAGAATAAACCTTTAATTTGCTTTCAGTTGAGTAAAAATGAATCTTCTAATATTTTCAAAAAGCAAAAACAATGAAACGTATTAATAATTATGTTTGGATGGCGGTCGTTGCATTGACGGCGGCTTCAATTACATCTTGCTCTAATGATGACAAGAATGATGAGAATGGCACATCAGGTGGTACCTACAGAGTATATACATCAGGTAAAGATTACAGTGATAAGGAAATACCTGGCGATGCCAAGACTGTGAAACAGGAAACTACAACTTGGGCTTCAGGAACTTATATGGTCAGTGGCAATGTCAACATTACCGGCGATATTCATCTTACCGGGAATGTGAACCTCATTCTTTGTGACGGTGCAGAGCTTAAGGTTAACGGTTGCATATTTGGAGGCGAGGACTATGATCATGGTTTTGTACACACTCTTAACATTTATGGCCAGAGTTCAAGCACCGGTAAACTAACCATCGATTACTCAGGAAGTCATTCTTTAGGAGTTATTACGGCTTATGAGCTTAATATTCACGGAGGTGAAATTACTGTGGGTGGTTCAGGAGTATGGCAGGGACTGGAGCCCCGTGCCTTGAACATATATCATGGCAAGGTTTCGGCTACTGGTATAGTTGATGGTATCCTTGCCATGTCAGGGGGGATGAATGTATATGGCGGAGATGTTTATGCCACTTCAACAGAACATGGACCGGCTCTATTGCTCCCAGAAGGAAATTCAAAACTGACAATCTCCGGCGGCACTATTACTGCAATCTGTACTGGAGTCTCAAGTGCTCTTGATGTGGTTGGAGATTTCATAGTAACTGGTGGTGTCGTAACCGCAACAGGTGGCGAGGGCAACATAGCAATTAATGTAAACAACCTGTCTTTGGGAAATGGCATAGTTCTATATGAAGGCGACAGCCCCAATCCCACTACACCGGCTGCCGACCAATCTGTCTGCACTTCTCGATACATAATTATCAAGTAATAACCTGTAAACTAACAATAACGATATTTATGAAAATAAGACTACTTATCAGCACATCTCTACTCCTTTCGGTGTGCTTTAGCGTGAATGCCCAGGAAACCAGTGGTTCTTGCGGAGAGAATGCCACTTGGACGTATGAAAGTACTACTCTGACCATCTCAGGTACAGGTGAGATGTATGACTATGCTTATGGCGAGGCCCCCTGGAATGCGTATGCAGAGACTATGACAAGCCTTGTCATTGAAGATGGCATTACCTCCATCGGTAACAATGCCTTTGCAGGATGTGAAAAACTGAATAGTGTACAATATCCTGCTTCAGGATTCGCTAGTATTGGTGACTATGCCTTCAGCGGTGCCAAGGTAAAACAGCCCAATCTTCCAAGAACGCTGACGAATCTCGGAACGGGAGCCTTTGCCGGTAGCCAGGCAAAATATGTATCAATACCTGCAAGTCTGAAAAAGATTGCCGATTATGCTTTTGAAAGCTGTGCTAATCTGGAAAGCGTAGGCATCTTTGAGGGAGTTGAGGAAATCGGTGAGTCGGCTTTTGATGGCTGCGCTTTCACCGTTATCACCATTCCCGGCACTGTGAAGACTATCGGGAGCGGAGCTTTCATGTCCAACACCGAGTTAGAGTCTGTGTATATCAGCGCAGGCGTCAAGATCATCGGTGATGCGGCATTCCAAGGCTGCACTGGTCTGAAAAAAATCGGTATCGGCGGTAATACAAAGCCCGCCCTTGGCGATGCGGTGTTTACGGACTATGACGGTACAACGCCTCTTGAAGTAGAAGCAATCTATGTCCCGTACGGCTTTGACTATTATGAAGGATGGGGTGGCTTTGACTCAGAGAAGTTCAATACGGAATTCATAGGTACATGGACCAATAGTGAAGACCCTTCATTAGGAAGCGGTAACTGGCGTTTTGATTTATTTGATGGGAAACTGACCGTCAGCGGGACCGGCCAGCTGAACGTGGCTCCCTGGAATGACGAGCCTGCCATCAATCCTATCGTATATCAGGACTACGAACATCCTGGCTTCTGGGGAGGCATCAAGAGCGCAGTGTTCGGCAACGGTATAACATCCCTTGAGAATATGGCTTGCGGCATGCAGATCAACTGTGCTTCTGTCACTTTGCCCAGCACGCTCAAGACCATCACAAACAGCGCCTTGGAAGAGTGCGCTTTTACCAGCATCGACCTGCCCGAAGGGCTGGAAACCATCGACATGTATGCTTTCTTTGGCTCCAAACTGACATCCGTTGTCATTCCAAGCACGGTGACTAAACTCGGTTACAGTGCATTCTTGTTCAATGAGGACTTGGAAGTGGTCACACTTCTGCCCACCACGCCGCCGGTATTGGAACCTGAACTTCCCTTTGGCGAGTGTGAAGCGCTCACCGCCATCTACGTCCCCTCAGGTTGTGCAGACACCTACAAGGCAACAGAAGGCTGGGACATTTATGCTGCCCTGATAAAGGATGCGCCCACCACAACCTTTACCTACACTGCATCAGAGAAAGTGACTAAGTTCGATGCCTATGCCAATTTCAAGGGCGCCATGAGCGTGAAATCACACGACTTTGCCGATGGTGCAGGCACCGTAGTCTATGAAGGCTATGTAACGACAATAGGCGAGATGGCATTGACCTATACTAAACTGACGAGCATAACCATTCCCGAATGTGTAACGGTTATTGACACCTATTCCTTCCAAGGCAGCAACAAACTGACGGCGGTCAACTTCCCTGGTACAACGGCACTGACCACCATCGGTGACAGAGCCTTTAATAACTGCTCTGCACTGACGGCCTTTACCGTACCTGCCACGGTCACAAGTATTGGCGCAAGTGCCTTTGCTTATTGCTCAGAACTGGCTACCTTCACCTTTGCAGGTACTCCGACCATCACCAGCATCGGAAACTCTGCTTTCAGCGATTGTAAGAAGCTGACGTCCTTCACTATTCCTGAGAGCGTGACAACTCTAGGCACTACGGTGTTCTGGTTTGCAGGGCTGACAACGCTCCACATTCCCGCTGGTGTGACCAGCATCGGTCAGGCACTCTTCTGTTCCAGCCCCGTCACCTCAGTGACTGTTGCAGCAGGTAATGCCAAGTATGCTGACCTGGGATGCAATGGCATCTTCGAGATTGCCACCAACAAACTCATTGCCGGCGGTGCCGTCACCACTATTCCTGATGGTATCACCACAATTGGTGAAGAGGCTTTCTGGGGAGAGGAAGGAACGTTTGCGCTCACACTGCCTGAGAGCGTCACCACCATCGAGAGCCGTGCTTTCCATATGACCAGCGGACTGACCAGCGTCAATATTCCTTCTGGCGTCACCCATATTGATGCAGAGACTTTCTTCTTCTGTGAGATGCAGGATGTCTATTGCTATGCCAGTCCGACAATCACATGGGACGGCGGCATGAAGGATGACTTCAGCTTGATGAACCCCAAGTCCACCAAGTTCCACGTGGCAGAAGCAGATATTAACAAATGGACAGAGAATTTCCCCGATGCAAATGTTACCTTTGTGGGTGATTTGACAACCGGCATCAACCCCGCACGTTTGTCGCTTGAAGATGGTTATCGATATAACCTGGGCGGACAGCGTATTCAGAATGGCCATAAAGGTATTATCATTCTGAACGGCAGGAAGCTGTTTGTAAAATAACAAACTATCTGGATGAATTCAACAGAACAGGAACTTGAAATAATAGCACAGACAAGGAATGAGGTACTTGGCCGTAAGGATCATACGGGCGTGAACCTCTTCCTTGTGTGGGGCTATCCTACAGCATTCTTTCTGCTTGTGGAATTTGCCGCACTGTTGCTGTGGAATGAGAACTGGTGCAGTTGGTTGTGGGTAGGAATACCCTTGGTGGGCGCACCGCTTATGATTCATATCAAGCGGAAAGATTTTGAGCGTACCGGTAGGCGCACCATCAATGAAAGTCTTGCTGTTGAACTGTGGTTATTCATAGGATTTGTCTGCTTCTTAAGTGGATTAGGAACTGGTTTTGCAGATCTGTTTGAGCAATGCTATTGTACTATTCAAGGAGTGCTTGTAGGATTCGGATGTTTTCTTACCGGCAGTATATCACGATTCAGGCCGGTAAAAGTATGTGGCTTAATTGGTTCTGTTCTATCATTCTCCTGCCTTTTCTTTCAAGGTGACTTGTGGCCTTGGCAATTGTTTATGACCGCCATTTTTACAGTCGTCGCCTTAATCATTCCCGGACACTTGTTCCGCTATTATGCCAAACATTCCCAACCTTAATTGCCACCTATATGGATTTCAAATTTCCTGTAATAAACCCGCTGCTTCACAATGAACTGCGCCTAAAGATAATGGTAGCGCTTGACAACTTGGAGAGTGCTGATTTTGTTTATCTGTGTCAGATTACTGATTCAACAAAAGGCAACCTGAGCGTACAGATAACAACTCTGAAAGATGCCGGTTACATTGAAGTAATAAAAACCGGACTTGGCCGTCTGTCGCACACCGTGTGCCGTATTACCCGTCAAGGCCACGAAGCCTTAACCACATACGAGGAAGGTCTTCGTTCCCTCTTCAACCAGCAAATCCCCGCTCAAAAAGAAAACCAACAAGACAAACAAATAGGCTGATCCATAAAATCACAGAAATTACCTGAAACTCCCGGTAGAGAAAAACCTTGGAAGAGGCACCGGAAATACCTGATAGTGAAAGATTGAGCGGTGGCTCAATTATTTTAGTTTTCCCTTTAGAATCCGGCTGCGGACACAGTTCACAGCCGGTTTATAGTACTCGGTCTCCATAGACTCCAGAGTGACTTTGAACTCATCCATTAGCTCCGGGTAGAACTTGCACATGCTGTATGCCAGTTTCATGCTGATGGATTGTATACCCGGCAGTTCATCTACATCGGCCATATGCTCCAGACAGAAATCCAGAAAGTCTGTACGCAGGTCATCCTCATCCATTTTGAGGCGCTCAATGATATTGAGTGACAGCCTGCGCACAGCCGAGTTTTCCGTCTTGAGCGCCAGGTCTATCAGTTCATTAAGCATACCCTGCAACTGCGATAGCTCCTGGTCCGATGCCTTGGTAAGCACCCAGAACGCATTACGCGCCACACGCCCGTCATCACTATGCATGAACTCCCGCGCAAAGCCCGCAAAAACACCCGACCGCTTTACCTCCCGATAAACGGCCTGCGCATCAAGCTCGCCTTTCACGGCCCTCAACATTTCATCAGTCAACGCCGCCATCTTCTAAGCATCGGGAAGAAACCGTACATCATCTGCTTGTACTCGTCACGGGTCATTGGTTTTGGCATATTCTTATTTACCTCATCCACAAACTGGGCGCAGTGCTCTATCATCTGGTCCATTGTCATGTCCTGAAGAAACTTTCCATCCTTAAAGCAGTACTGACAGTAGTCAAAATTGGTACTGCCGTCGGCATTGGTTCCGCAATCCTCCTCACGGGTAAGCGGCATCCCGCAACTCTGGCAGAACTGCGGCAGCTGCCCCTCACGGAAAGCCTTAACCTTATTGGGGAACGTTGCATCATATGCCTCAAACGCATCGGGATCGGCATCGGCCACAAAGTAACCCTGTGGAGGGCAATATGTTGCCTCAATGCCGCCAAGCCAGCCCGGAATCAGTTCCTGAGCCAAAAAATACGGAACCTCAGCATCCTTTGGCTCCGAATGATAATGAATGCCCAACTTGCTGGCCAGGCCAAAACCCGCATGCTTGTAGAAATCAATGTTTCCCTCCATGCAGATAAAGCCCACACCCATCTGACGCGCCTTATCCAGAGCATAATTCAACAGCTTAAGTCCATAACCCTTACGCTTATAATCAGGATGAATGCTGATAGGTCCGAAAGTCCAGGAAGGCTTGTGTGTGCCATCGGCCAATACCAGTTCCGCTCTGGAGAACATCACGTGACCTATAATCCTTCCGTCCTCCTCCATCACATAGTCCAACTCCGGAATAAAGTCAGAATTGTTCCTATACTGATTAAGTACATAATGCTCCAAACATCCCGGCTTATATACATTCCAAAACGCCTCACGGGTAAGTTCCTCCACCACCCTATAGTCCTCCGGACGCTCAAGTCTTATATTCATGATTGTAAACCTTTATCAACATCACAAAGATACAAAATAGTACAAAAGGGGACAGACCCCTTTTGTACTATTTTGCCTGTTTCAAGTTGGAAAGGGCCTCCTTATTGTTGGCGGTAATCATGGCAAGCTTGGAGCAGTTTTCCATATCGCTGCAGTCACCGCAGGTATCATAACCTTTGGCCCGGGCGCACTTGCGTATGGGACAGAGTGAGTTACAAAACGGGGTCTTGGCTCCCTCAATCCTGCATCCGGTACAATTGATCATATCGGGAGTAATCTCAACCTTATTAAGTTCTGACCATTCCCTAGCCACTTTTTTGCGCAGCTCATCGTCATCATTAACTGTTGCCAACCGAGCCTGACACCCCTCACAATCCAATCCGCAATAAGCAATAAACTGTTTCATAAACAATAAGTCTACGCGAATATACATAAAATAAGAATCAATGATACCGTTCCCAGTTGCGGAGCAAAACGACGCAAAACGAAACGACCCCTTTGCGTCATTTTTGCCTGAAATTGTGTAATTTTGCGCGTCAAAATAACGTAAGATGGAATACGATTTCAGAGCAATTGAAAAGAAATGGCAGGAAAAGTGGGCCAAGGAGGGAACTTATAAGGTAACTGAGGATGCCTCCAGACCCAAGTATTACGTACTCAACATGTTCCCCTACCCCTCAGGCGCCGGCCTGCACGTAGGACACCCGCTGGGCTACATTGCATCCGATATCTACGCACGCTACAAGCGCCAGTGTGGATTCAACGTGCTGAACCCCATGGGTTACGATGCATACGGCCTGCCCGCCGAGCAGTACGCCATACAGACCGGCCAACATCCCGCAATTACCACTGAAAAGAACATAAACCGCTACCGCGAGCAGCTGGACAAGATAGGATTCTCATTTGATTGGGACCGCGAGGTACGCACCTGCGAGCCCGGCTACTACCACTGGACCCAGTGGGCATTCCAGAAGATGTTCGGCTCATTCTACTGCAACAAGTGCCAGAGCGCACAGCCCATTGAGAAGCTCATTGAGCATTTTGAAAAAGAAGGCTCTGCAAATCTGGACGTAGCCCAGAGCGAGGAACTCAGCTTTACCGCCGCCGAGTGGAAAGCCATGGACGAGAAGCAGAAGTCCGATGTCCTGATGAACTACCGCATAGCCTACCTGGGCGAGACAATGGTAAACTGGTGCGCCGGACTGGGCACCGTACTTGCCAACGACGAGGTGGTAGAGGGCGTATCGGTACGCGGCGGATTCCCCGTTGAACAAAAGAAAATGCGCCAGTGGTGTCTGCGTGTATCGGCCTACGCACAGCGCCTGCTTGACGGCCTGGACAAGATAGACTGGTCCGATTCCATCAAGGAGACCCAGCGCAACTGGATAGGCCGCTCCGAGGGTACCGAGATGCAGTTCCACGTAAAGGACTCAGACATAGAATTCACCATTTTCACCACCCGTGCCGATACCATATTCGGTGTAACATTCATGGTACTGGCTCCTGAGAGCGAGTTGGTAGCACAACTTACCACACCCGCACAGAAGAAGGAGGTCGATGCATACATAGCAGCCGTTAAGAAGCGCACCGAGCGCGAGCGCATAGCTGACCGCCGTGTAACCGGCGTATTCAGCGGATCATACGCCATCAACCCCCTGACCGGTGAGGACGTACCCGTTTGGATCAGTGATTACGTACTGGCCGGCTACGGAACAGGCGCCATCATGGCTGTTCCCGCACACGACAGCCGTGACTACGCATTCGCCAAGCATTTCGGCCTTGAAATCCGTCCTCTGATTGAGGGTTGCGATGTATCAGAGGAGAGTTTTGACGCCAAGGAGGGTGTGATGATGAACTCACCCCGTCCCGACCAGATCCGTGAGGGCGGACTCAACCTGAACGGCCTGACCGTTAAGGAAGCCATTGCCGCCACCAAGAAATATGTACAGGACAACAAACTGGGTAAGGTAAAGGTCAACTACCGTTTGCGTGACGCCATATTCAGCCGTCAGCGCTACTGGGGCGAGCCGTTCCCGGTATATTACAAGAACGGAATACCCACAATGGTACCCGAGCAGTGCCTGCCGCTGGAGCTCCCCGAGATAAGTGAGTACAAGCCCACCGAGACCGGCGAGCCCCCACTTGGTCACGCCAAGGTTTGGGCCTTTGATGAAAAGAATAACAAGGTTGTTGACAAGTCACTCATAGATAATAAGACCATATTCCCGCTGGAGCTCAACACAATGCCCGGATTTGCAGGCTCATCGGCCTACTATCTGCGTTACATGGATCCGCACAACAGCAAGGCTCTTGTAAGCAAGGAGGCCGACAGCTACTGGAAGTGCGTTGACCTCTATCTGGGAGGCTCCGAGCACGCAACCGGTCACCTTATCTACTCAAGGTTCTGGAACAAGTTCCTCAAGGACCTGGGCGTAAGTGAGGTTGAGGAGCCGTTCAGCAAGCTCATCAACCAGGGTATGATACAGGGCCGCAGTAACTTTGTATACCGTATCAAGGATACCAACAAGTTTGTATCACTGGGCCTCAAGGACCAGTATGACACCACTCCCATACACGTTGATGTAAACATAGTAAGTGCCGATGTACTGGACGTTGAGGCATTCAAGGCCTGGAGGCCCGAGTACAACAACGCCGAGTTCATACTGGAGAACGGCAAGTACATCTGCGGATGGGCCGTTGAGAAGATGAGTAAGTCCATGTTCAATGTGGTTAACCCTGATGACATCATCGAGAAGTACGGAGCCGATACACTGCGTATGTACGAGATGTTCCTGGGACCGCTTGAGCAGTCAAAGCCCTGGGATACCAACGGCATTGACGGCTGCCACCGCTTTATACGCAAGATGTGGGCTCTCTACTTTGACCGTGACGGAAAGCTGGCTGTAAGCGATGACGCTCCCACCAAGGACGAGCTCAAGTCAATCCACAAGCTCATAAAGAAGGTAACCGAGGATATTGAGAACTTCTCATTCAATACATCGGTAGCCGCATTCATGATATGCGTAAACGAGCTGTCAGGACTCAAGTGCAACAAGCGCGCCGTGCTGACAGACCTGGCTAAGGTTATTGCACCGTTTGCACCCCACACCGCCGAGGAACTCTGGTCTTCACTTGGTAACACCGGTTCAGTTTGTGATGCCGCATGGCCCAAGTTCAACGAGGATTACCTCAAGGAGGACAGCATTACCTACTCCATCTCATTCAACGGCAGGACCCGCTTTACAATGGACTTCCCGGCCGATGCAACCCAGCAGCAGATTCAGGATGCCGTTCTGGCCAATGAGAAGGCTCAGGGTTACATCAACGGTCAGACCATCCGCAAGGTGATTGTAGTTCCTCGCAAGATCGTGAACATTGTACTCTAAGAAGTATGGAGCTGGTATTTGCCACTAACAACGCCCACAAGCTGGACGAGGTGCGCCAGATACTTGGCAACCGCTTTACGGTCCACTCCCTAAAGGAGATTGGTTGCACTGAGGATATCCCCGAAACCGGCGACACCTTCCAGGACAACGCCCTGCAGAAAGCCCGTTACGTCAAGGAGCACTACGGTTATGACTGTTTTGCCGATGACACCGGACTGGAGGTTAAGGCCCTTGGCGGAGCACCCGGAGTTCACTCCGCACGCTACGCAGGTGACCATGACTCGGAGGCCAATATGACCAAGCTGCTTCAGGAACTTGAAAAAAAACCGGACCGCAGCGCACAATTTAGGACAGTTGTTGCGTTAATACTTAACGGACAGGAAGTTCTGTTTGAGGGAATAGTTACCGGACAGATTGCAACGGAGCGTCATTACGGAGACGGCGGATTCGGTTATGATCCGATTTTTGTCCCCGACGGCTACACCGAGACATTCTCTCAAATGTCTTCCCAAGGCAAGAACCTGATAAGTCACAGGGGACGCGCCGTAAGGAAACTGGCAGATTATCTTAAAACGTTATGATAAGAAAGTTGACAAGAGGAAGCATTATCGCAATCGCTGCGGTAATGCTCCTTTTGCCTTTTTATAAGGCCCATGCAGGAATACCCGTAGGTACCTGGAGAGCACATCCAGCCTACAATGACGCCACATTCTCACTCAAGGCATTCGGAATGACCGCTGTTCTGAGTGACGGTGCCATCTACCTTTATGATCCTTCAGACAACGGCCTCTATACCATTGACAAGACCGGAGGACTGGGTGATACCGATATTGCGGCAATGGGTTACTGCAACTCTGAACAAGCCGTCATCCTGGTCTATTCAAACGGTAACATAGACCTTCTCTACAATGACTTTACCATCTACAACTTCACGGACATCAAAAACAACGGCACCGGAAGCGTATCGGTCAATGAACTTAAGGTCATAGGAAACAAGGCTTACATATCGACCAACATAGGACTTATAGTCTTTGACATAAAGCGCAGGGAGATAAGCAATACCTACAGGTTCGATACACAGGTGTACTCATCGGTCGTTTTCAATGATACCATAATCTGCTCAACTGATTCGGGAATGTACCTGGGACTGGATTCTGACAATCTTCTGGACAAAAACAAGTGGAAAAAGTTCAGTGATATAAGGTTCAGGACACTGTTTGAGTTTGACGGACAACTTGCGGGAAACTCATTTATAAACCGCATTTGGACAATTGACCGCAACACAGCCGCATTAAAGGAAAAAATAAAGGATGACGTTACAGGACTGTCACTTCAAACTGACGGACGTCTGGTTCTTATTCAGGATACTGCAGTCACTTTCTACAACAGCTTGTCAGACTTTACCGCGTATATCTTTCCTTCACATGTAAATCATGTAATGACCGATGGTGACGATGTCTGGGCCTGTCAGGGTAATTACGGACTGTGCCGATATTCAATCACTAATGACGGACTTGTGCTCAAGGCAAGGATGATAAAGCCCGACAGTCCCAGACGCAACTGGTTCCATTCTGTATCATGGCCTCAGCCGGGAAGACTACTTGCAGTTGGCGGTTGTCACAACTATCAGAACATCAATTATCCCGGAACGGTCATGATTTATGAAAATGACCGATGGACATCGCTCGATGAAGACATTCCATCCAAGACAGGAGTTAATTACCAGAATCTGACAGAGGCTGTCCAGGATCCGTCTGATCCCGATCATATTTTTGTAGGATCTACCGGACAGGGTCTTTATGAGTTCCGTAACGGAAAGTTCTCAAAACTGCATACATGGAACAACAGCGGTCTTTCAAGCATACTCAATGACACTGAGTTCAATAAGAACAATTATGTCCGTATAAGTGCCCTGCAGTATGATAAAGAGGGTAATCTCTGGATGGCCAACAATGAGACCGATACCATTTTAAAGGTTATGCAACCTGACGGAAAATGGTTTGGACTTTACTACAGTGAGATTGCCGGATTACCTACATTCAAACAATTAAGGTTTGATGACAAAGGCAGAATCTGGATCAATTCATCACGTTATAATCCCGGTCTTGTTTGTATTGACCTTAACGGTACTTTAAAGAAAAACAGTGATGACAAGATAAAGTTCTCAGGTCCCTATTTTGTAAATCAGGACGGAACTACCGAAGAAATCTCACAGCTCACTTTCTATGATGTGGACATGAACGGTGAAATGTGGATCGGAACCAACAGAGGACTGTTTATACTTAAGGATCCTGATTCATTCATAGATGATGCAAATCCTGTTTTTGAAAGGGTAAAGATATCACGTAATGACGGTTCAGGTCTGGCTGATTATCTTTTGAACGGAGTATATGTAACTGCCATGTATATTGATCAGGGTAACAGAAAATGGATAGGCACCCTTGATCAGGGTATATTCCTTTTAAGTGCTGACGGAACCAGTACTCTTGAACATTTTACCACATCAAACAGTCCGCTTCCATCGGACAATATACTGAGCATAACAGAAAACGGTCAGGATGGCTCTTTATTCTTTGGTACAAGCCTTGGAATGGTTGAGTACGGGGGACAAGCCAGGGATCCTGAAGAAAGTCTCTCAGAGTCAAATATTCTTGTTTATCCCAATCCTGTAAAGCCTGATTTCGACGGTTATGTAACTATTACAGGTCTTACTGAATTCAGCAGCATAAGAATAATGTCAAATTCAGGACATCTTGTGCATATGGGTACATCAAACGGAGGTTCATACAGCTGGAATCTTACTGATATGAACGGACGCCAGGTACCTTCCGGAATCTATCATGCAATCATAACGAATCAGGAAAACAACAAAAGCGAAAGTACATCCATTACTGTCATCAGATAATGTATATGTATGTTTTTCTTTTTAATTCTTCTTTATTTTGTTGTTTATAGGCTGTTGAAACTGTTGATATCTTTTTTTCTTTAAAAGGATATTTATTTTTCAACTGAATTCAGTTTTTATAAACAGGTATATCAACAGTACAACATATTATAATTCAATAGAATATATAGAAATACACAATTTGTGTTGATATTGTATTTTATATTATTCCGTCATTTATACAAATAATCCCTGTTAATTCCCTGTTTGTAAAAATTCGGATAAAAAACTGATCTCAACAGGCTTTTTTCAGAATTTGTTCCATACCGGAACTCTTTTTTGAAATGCAACTTTTAAGTTCACTTTTTATGTTTTTCTTTTGAACACTTATTTACACTGTTTTCAACAGGAATAGTCACTTAAATGAACTAATTTTACACCGTCAAACTTTGAGTTTCATATGAGAAAGCTTAATGTAACGGAACTTGGCAGAATTGATGTAGAACAATTCAAAAACAGCCGTAAACTGCCTCTTACCATTATATTGGACGATGTACGCAGCCTTTATAATGTAGGATCAGTGTTCCGTACATCGGATGCTTTCAGAGTTGAACGTATAATTCTTTGCGGTATAACCGCCACTCCCGATAATTCATTGGTCGAGATTCATAAGACTGCACTGGGTGCAGAGGAGAGTGTTGAATGGATTTACTCTCCTGATTGTGTCAGTGTTGTCAAGGAACTTAATGAAAAAGGTTATATAACCGTTGCAGTAGAACAGGTCCAAGATAGCGTAAAGCTGGATAACCTGGTTGTTGATAAGACAAGAAGATATGCACTTGTTTTGGGTAATGAGGTGAAAGGTGTTAACCAGGATGTGGTTGATATCTGCAACTTTTCACTTGAAATACCTCAATACGGAACAAAACACTCACTGAACGTATCAGTGAGTGCAGGTCTTGTTATCTGGGAGTTTGCCCGTCAGTTAAAGGATCTCTTTTAATGTGCCTGCAGCCAGTTGTCACCCCAACCGCAATCGGCAATAAGGGGAACTGACATGGGCCATGCCTTCTGCATCTCTTCAATCACAATATTCTGAACCTTCTCTTCCTCACCTGGAACTACGTTGAAGTTGAGTTCGTCATGTACCTGAAGTATCATGGTTGACTTGATGTTCTCCTCACGGAATCGGCGGTAGATGGCAATCATTGCAATCTTGATGATATCGGCCGCACTTCCCTGAATTGGGGCGTTGATGGCGTTGCGCTCGGCAAATCCGCGTACGGTTGCATTGTGTGAGTTGATATCGGGCAGGTAACGCTTGCGTTTGAGTATGGTCTCTATATATCCTTTGGCACGTGCCTCCTCAATTGAGCGGTCCATATAGTTCTTAATTCCGCTGTATGTCTTGAAGTAGTTTTCAATCAATTCCTTGGCCTCGGTTCGGCTAACACCCATACGTTGTGCCAGACCAAAGGCCGATATTCCGTAAATGATACCAAAGTTTGCTGTCTTGGCCTTGCTGCGCTCACTCTTGGTAACCTCATCTATCTTTTTGTGGAATACTTTGGCTGCGGTTGCCGCATGGATGTCGTGTCCCAGTTTAAAGTCCTCTATCATGTTCTGATCCTGACTCAGATGGGCCATGATGCGGAGTTCAATCTGAGAGTAGTCGGCACTGAAGAACTTGCAACCGGGTTCAGGTATGAATGCCTTGCGCACCTCCTTGCCGTCCTCGTCACGTACCGGTATGTTCTGCAGGTTGGGGTTGCTTGAACTGAGTCGTCCGGTGGCGGTTACGGTCTGGTTGTATGACGTATGTATCTTGCCGGTTGCGGGATTGACCAGTTGCGGCAGTGCATCGACATATGTACCAAGCAGTTTCTTGAGTCCGCGGTACTGCAGTATAAGGTCCACTATTTTGTGTTCGGCCCTTAAGGTCTCAAGAACATCCTCGGATGTCACGTACTGACCGGTCTTGGTTTTCTTGGGCTTGTCAACAATCTTCATTCGGTCAAACAGAATATCACCAACCTGCTTGGGTGACAGTATGTTGAAGGGTGTTCCGCCTGCCTCCTGGTAAATCTCTTTTTCAAGTGCCTCCATGCGCTCGGTAAAGTGCTTTGATGTCTCGGCCAAAGCGTTGGGGTCTATCATGGCACCGTTACGTTCCATATAGGCAAGCACCTTTACAAGCGGCATCTCCACATCGCGGAACAAAGGAGTGGTTCCGTCCTTGTCCAGTTCCTTTTCAAGGATGGACTTTAACTGGAGAGTGATGTCGGCATCCTCACATGCATACTCGTAGACTGCATCCGGACTAAGATCGGCCATGTTCTTCTGACCGCGTCCCTTCTCTCCTATCAGTTCCTCAATATGGACTGTCTTGTAACCCAGGTATATTTCGGCCAGGTAGTCCATGTTGTGACGGAGTTCGGGTTGTATCAGGTAATGGGCAATCATGGTGTCAAAGAGCGGACCCTCCACCTGAATTCCGTAGTTGCCCAGAATCATGATGTCATATTTTATGTTCTGTCCGATCTTGAGAGTTGCCGGATTTTCAAAGACGGAGCGGAAAATCTCAAGCATCCGCTGCTTTCCCTCCTTCTCTTTGGGCATGGCCACATACCAGGCCTCATGTTCCTTTAATGCAATGCTCAATCCCACTATTTGGGCCGATATCGCATCAGTTCCGGTGGTTTCTGTGTCAAAACAGAAAAAATCACAGGTAGCGATTTTGTGGGCTAACGATTCAGCATCTTTTTCAGTCTCAATGAGATAGTACTCATGTTGCACTGATTTTATGTCCTTGAGATTTGAAAATTCCTGAGCAGGCTGGTCAGATGGCTGGAATAAATCAAAGAGATCGCCATGAAAACCGTCATTTTTGGGCTGTTTGGGCTGGGCGGTCTGTTGGCCGTTGTCTGCTTCCGCTGCGGTTTCAGGGAAAAGAGTCGGAGCGCTCTGACGTGATCTTACCTTTCCAATCAGAGTGCGGAACTCCAGGTCTTCAAAAATCGGGATGAGTTTCTGCTCGTCGGGTCCCTGGAATTTCAGGGACTCCATGTCAAGGTCGATGGGGACATCGGTTCTGATGGTTGCAAGCAGTCGGCTGAATTTTATCTGCTCAACGTTGCCCTCAACTTTTTCCTTAAGGGCACCTTTCAGTTTGTCGGTGTTGGCCAGCAGTCCGTCTATTCCTCCGAACTCGGTTATGAGTTTGACGGCTGTCTTCTCGCCTATGCCCGGGCAGCCGGGTATGTTGTCCGAACTGTCACCCATCAGGCCGAGCATATCGATCACCTGACATGTACTGTCAAGTCCGTATTTCTGTTTTACTTCCTGGGGACCCATTATCTCATAGCCGTTGTTACCGTAACGCGGACGGAATATCAGTGCCCTGTCAGTTACCAATTGGCAGTAGTCCTTATCGGGGGTCATCATATAGGTGGTAATGCCCTTCTCATCGGCCTTTTTGGAAAGTGTGCCTATCACGTCATCGGCCTCGAATCCGGCCACCTCAAGTACGGGTATGCGGTATGCTTCAAGAATCTGCTTGATTACGGGCACTGACTCACGTATAACCTCGGGGGTCTCCTCGCGCTGTGCCTTGTACTCCTTGTAGAGTTCATGGCGGAATGTGCCTCCCTTAGGGTCAAACGCTACGCCTATATGGGTGGGTTTCTCATTGGTGAGAATATCCTCAAGGGTGTTCACAAAGCCAAGTACGGCCGATGTGTTGAACCCTTTTGAGTTTATCCTGGGCGCCTTGAGGAAAGCGTAGTACGCCCTGTATATAAGTGCGTATGCATCAAGCAGAAACAGTTTGTCCATATAGAGAGTATTGATACGTAAAAATACAAATTTTTCCTTAAACGGACATTTATTGCTAATTTTGCACCAGGTATGGATGTTATAAAGCAGATATGTGCTCCCATAGAGCTAGAGTTTGAAGAGTTTCGTAAACGATACTCTTCGCTGTTTTCATCGGCCAATCCCGGTGTTGACGTCCTGCTCAAGTTCCTTCTGGAACGAAAGGGTAAACTGATGCGTCCCATTCTTGTTCTGCTGGTAGCCAAGTGCTACGGAACGGTAAAGGACAGTACATACCATCTGGCATCGGCTGTTGAGTTACTGCACCAGGGCAGTCTCATTCATGATGACGTGGTCGATGAGAGTGATAAGCGCCGCGGAAAACAATCTGCCAATGCCGTATATGACAATAAGATGGCGGTTCTTCTGGGTGATTACATTGTATCAATGGCACTCAGACAGATAACCGCTACATCCAATGTCAAGAGTGTCGATGCACTTTCAACCCTGATAGGAACGCTTTCAGAGGGTGAGATTACCCAACTCAACGCACTTGACAACACCAAACTTTCAGAGGATCTCTACTTTGATATCATATCCAAGAAAACGGCTATACTGTTTTCGTCGTGCACATCACTTTCAGCCCTTTTGAGCGGTGCATCCGATGCAGACATAGAAGCTTTCCGCCAGTTCGGACATGTGGCAGGTCTCTGCTTCCAGATAATGGATGACATTCTGGATTATCATGACAGCAGTGAGACAGGCAAGCCTTCGGGCAATGACCTCAAGGAGGGTAAGTTCACACTTCCGGCCATCTATGCCCTGACTCACAGTGACCGTGACTGGTCCGCTCATATCAAGGCAATCCGTTCTCTTGAGGCTACTCCCGAACAGATCCGTGAGGTTACTGAATATTCCGTTTCCAACGGCGGAATAGAGTATTCGCTCGCCAAGATGGAGGAACTGAAAAAGCAGGCAATCCAGGGACTGCCCGCTTTCATATCTGCTGAACTCCGAGGTTCGTTTGAGTGCTATCTGGAGTTAATTACCAATCGCGTCAAGTAACTTGTCGGCCAGGCGGCTGGCACCTATGCGGAAACGGGTGTTGTTGAGCCACTCTTTTCCCAGAACTATCTTTGCGATAGTCCAATAGAGCAGCGCGTCATCTACAGTGCTTATTCCACCGGCAGCCTTAACACCTACTGAACGTCCGGTTTCATCGGCGTATTCGCGTATTGTCTTGCACATTACGCAGAATGATTCAGGATCGGCTCCGGGAACCTCCTTTCCGGTTGATGTCTTAATGAAATCAGCACCTGAATACATTGCTATCAGTGATGCTTTCTTCACGTTGTCAAGTGTTTCAAGCGCACCGGTCTCAAGTATAACCTTCAGTGTCTTGTCGGCGCAGAGTGACTTGAGTTCGTCTATCTCATCGGCCAGGGTCTCATAGTCTCCGTTCAGTATGTGACCTGCGTTCTGTACTATGTCTATCTCATCGGCACCGTCATGCAGGGCAAGTGAAGTCTCGGCAACCTTAACCTCAAAGAAGGTCTGTGATGAGGGGAAACCGCCTGCTACACAGCATGTTTTCACGCTCTCAACCTCAAGTGAGCGGCTTACTGTCTGAGCGTAGAGGGGCCAGGTGCAGATTGATGCAACTGACGGCAGGTCAGGATACTGATCCTCCATCTTGTTTACCTTCTCTACAAATGCCAATACCGTATCCTCATTGTCGGTGGGTTTGAGGGTGGTCAGGTCTATGCAGCTGAATATCTTCTTAAGGGTCTCCTTGTCATGTGTTCCGAAAGCCTCTTTTTTTGCCTTTTCAACAACGGATTTGACCCATGCGGCATCAACTTTCATGTTGTACTTGCTGAACGCCTCGCTGAACTTGTCTGTAGTGGGTTCATTTACAGACTGTTGCTCCATTTCATCGTAGAATTCCATATTATTCCTTGTTTTTTGTATCCATTATTATCGTTGTCGGACCGTCATTTAGTAATGATACTTTCATGTCGGCACCGAATATGCCTTTTTCAACCTTTTTGCCCGACTCCTTTTCAAGTGCCCGGCAGAACTTCTCATACATGGGCTCTGCATAATCACCCTTTGAAGCCCTTATGTAAGATGGCCTGTTTCCCTTCTTGGTGCTGGCCATGAGGGTGAACTGGCTGACTGCCAGAAGACCTCCTCCCACATCCATAACGGAAAGGTTCATTACGCCGTTTTCATCGTTGAATATGCGCAGTCCCACTATCTTTTTGGTGAGCCACTCTATATCCTCCTCATTATCAGCATCCTCTATGCCCACTAGTATGAGCAGACCTTGATTAATGGCGCCTGTCACCTTGCCGTCAACCTTGACGCTTGCCTCTGTTACCCTCTGTATTACAGCTCTCATTTGTGAAACCAGTTATATATTGTCTGAGCCTTTGCTTTTCCTACCTCAGAGGTCAGTTCCTCTAGATTTGCCTCCGAAATCCTCTTAACGCTCTTGAACCTTCTTATCAGAGATGTGGCTGTATTCTCTCCAATCCCCTTTATATCAGTAAGTTCAGAGTGAGTCTGACGCTTGCTGCGTTTCTTTTTATGGAACGAAATAGCCACACGGTGAACCTCCTCCTGCATCTGCTCCAGCAGGCGGAACAGTTCGCTGTCCGGTTTTACACCCACCTCCATCTGCGGGAATCCGTAAAGAAGGCCCGATGTCTTATGGTGGGCGTTTTTGACAAGGCCAGCAATATTGATTGTAATATTCAGATTATCAATCACTTCCTTTGCAATAGACATCTGTCCCTTACCGCCGTCCACTATTACCAGGTCAGGCAGTGCGGTGCCCTCATCGACCGCTCTCATCCAACGGCGCATCATGACCTCATACATGGATCCGTAATCATCGCCTCCGGCACCGCTCTTGATGTTGTAAAGGCGATAGTCCTTACGTGACGGTTTGCCGTTCTCATATACCACACAGGCGGCTACGGCATCGGTTCCGGATATGTGTGAGTTATCAAAGCACTCTATGCGGAGCGGAGTCTTTTCCATTCCCAGAAGTGTGCCCAACTCTTTCATGAGCCTTACGTGTTTCTGCTCGGGATTGAGTTTGTCGCTCCGCTTAAGGCGGTCTGCCCTGTACTGCTTAACGTTCAGGGCTGAAAGGTCCAGCAGTTTTTTCTTTTCACCCTTTTGAGGTACGGTCCAGGTTACCCCTGTTATCTCGGCCTCGGGCATGAAGGGAACTATGATTTCACGGGCAGTACTCTTGTATCGGCCCCTCATCTCGACTATGGCAAGCATCAGCATTTCATCGAGTGATTCGTCCATCTTGCGCTTGTACTCAAAGGTGAACGCCTGATTGATGCATCCGCCTGCCACATGCAGGTAGTTTACAAAGACCACATCGTCATCATTGTCTATGTTGTAGACATCAACATTGTCCAATCCGGTATCAACCACCCTGCTCTTTTCGCGGAACTCCATGATGGTATCAAACCGCACCTTAACCTCCTGAGCCTCTTCAAATCTCATCTCTGCCGAGAGTTTCTTCATCTCCTGCATCATGGATCTGGTCAGGTCCTGACTGCGTCCTTTCAGTATCTCACGGATTTCGGCTATCTGAGCGTTGTAATCGGCTCTGGACACATGTCCTATGCAAGGTGCAGGGCAGTTCTTAATGTGATATTCAAGACACTCTTTATACTTGCCGGCTTTGATTGCCTCCTCGGTAAGCGGCAACCTGCAGGTCCTGACTTTATAAGCCTGTGCTATTATCTGCAAAAGTCCGTTCAGAGTACCCGTATGGCTGAATGGTCCGTAATACTCGCTTCCGTTGCGTATTATCTTGCGGGTCTTGAAAACACGGGGATAATCCTCACGCGTAATGCAGATTGAAGGATATGTCTTGTCATCCTTAAGCAGGATGTTATAGCGCGGCTTATAACGCTTAATCAGATTGTTTTCAAGCAGGAAAGCATCCCATTCCGTCTCTACCACAATATACTTGAGGTCCGATATTCGGCTCACAAGCATTCTTGTCTTGTCGGTCTGGTTCTCCTTGAGGAAGTATGACGATACCCTGCGCTTAAGGTTTTTGGCCTTTCCTACGTATATGACGGTTCCCTGCTCGTCCAGATACTGGTAACAACCGGGTTTTTCCGGAAGGTTCTGGACAATCAGTTTCAGATGTTTCTCGTATGCTTCCCTGCCTTTCAAATCAGTTTATACCGTCAAATTCGTCAATTGCAATGAAACTGTCCACCGGACAATCCTTTGGGAACAGATCCTTTGCATGGAAATTGGTGAGCTCGATGATGCAGTTTATCAGAATCTTCTTGGGTCCCAGTGACTGTACCAGTTTCTGTGAAGCCAGAAGTGTACCTCCTGTTGCCAGCAGGTCATCATGGATAAGAACCACATCATTGCTGTTTATGGAGTCCTTGTGCATCTCAACGCGGTCAAATCCGTATTCCTTCTTGTACTCAATGCTTACCTTCTCATAAGGAAGTTTGCCCGGCTTGCGGATAGGAACAAAGCCTGCTCCCAGTCTGTATGCCAGTGCGGCACCTACAATGAATCCTCTGGATTCTACACCACAGACCTTGGTTATACCCTTGTCCTTGTACATTTCATAAAGAGAATCCACTATCTCTTTCAGGTCCTCGGGATTCATGAACCATGATGTTACATCCTTGAACTGAACGCCCTCCATGGGATAATCCGGAATGTTACGGAGGTGGCTGATAAGCGTTTGTTTACTCATATTTTCTAAATTGTTTCACGTGGAACATTTTGTTTTTATCGGTTCAAAAGCACCAGCAGAACATTGATGTCGCTGGGTGAAACGCCAGGGATACGGCTTGCCTCGGCAAGAGTCTCGGGGTCGTGCTTGATCAGTTTCTGGCGGCACTCGGTTGATAGAGACTGAAGTGAACTGTAATCAAAGCGGCCTTTGATGCGGATATCCTCAAGACGTTTCATCTTGTCGGCTATCAGACGCTCGCGGCTTATGTATCCGCTGTACTTCATCAGAATCTCGGCGGCCTCGGTTATCTCTTCCCTGCGCTCCGGCTCGGTTTTTTCAAGTTCAGCCTTAAGAGCCTTAATGTGCGGGGTCAGGTTTTCAAGCGTCAACTGAGGTCTTTCAATAAGGTCGGCCAGTTTACATCCCTCACGCAGCGGTGTGGTGCCAAGAGTCTCAAGTGCATCGTTGATCAATGCCGGTTTTACGGAGAATCCTTTTGCAAAATCCACTATACGGTTTATCGCGTCACGCTTGGTACGCATCTTGTCGTAGCGCTCCTTTGTGGCAAGACCTATGTTGTAGGCACGCTCGGTGAGTCGGATATCGGCATCATCCTGACGCAGCAGTATGCGGTACTCGGCCCTTGATGTGAACATACGGTAGGGTTCATCCACACCCTTGGTTATAAGGTCATCTACCAGAACACCTATGTATGCCTCGTCACGGGCCAGTGTAAACGGTGCTCCGCCGTGGCAGGTAATGTGTGCGTTTATGCCGGCCAGTATTCCCTGTCCGCCGGCTTCCTCATAACCGGTGGTTCCGTTAACCTGTCCGGCCATGAACAGACCGGATACAACCTTTGACTCAAGAGTGTGCTTAAGTTGGGTAGGATCAAAATAGTCATATTCTATGGCGTAACCCGGACGGTAGATAACCAGGTCGCGGAAAGCGGGAATCTCCTTGAGCGCGCGTATCTGGACATCCATGGGCATGGATGATGAGAATCCGTTCAGGTACATCTCATTAGTATTCTCACCCTCGGGTTCCAGGAAAAGCTGATGCTGGTCCTTATCGGGAAATGTCACCAGTTTGGTCTCTATGCTGGGGCAGTAACGGGGGCCGATGCTCTTGATCTGTCCGTTAAACAGTGGTGAGTCGGCAAGTCCGGATTTGAGAACCTCATGGACTTTTTCATTTGTGTAGGTGGTCCAGCAGCACATCTGCTTGAGATGACGCTCGGAGCCCATGAATGAGAAACGGTGAAAATCGTTCTCGCCGTCCTGGCGTTCCATCTCCTCAAAGTGGACGCTGCGGCTGTCAATACGTACGGGTGTGCCGGTTTTCATTCGGCCGGTACGTATTCCGTGACGGGTTATGGATTCGGTAAGCAGGTATGACGCTGGTTCCGATATGCGTCCGCCGGGCATGGTGACACGACCTATATGCATTAGTCCGTTCAGGAATGTTCCGGCGGTAAGAACTACACACCTGCAACTGAACTCGGCACCCTCAAGTGTCTTTAAACCAACAACTTGGCCGTCTTTTACCAGCAGTTCGGTCACGGTGTCCTGCCAGATGTTGAGGTTGGGCTGGTTCTCCAGTACGCTGCGCCAGGCCCAGATGAACTTGGCTCGGTCGCACTGTGCGCGGGGGCTCCACATGGCGGGGCCTTTGGAACGGTTAAGTATGCGGAACTGTATGGCAGTGCGGTCAGTGACTAGTCCCATGTGTCCGCCAAGAGCATCTATCTCTCTGACAATCTGTCCTTTAGCTATACCGCCAACGGCAGGATTACAGCTCATTTGGGCAATCTTGTTCATGTCCATGGTTATCAGACAGGTCTTGGAACCCATCTGAGCTGCAGCGGCGGCGGCTTCACATCCGGCATGTCCGGCGCCAATTACTATCACATCATACTTAAAGTCCATACAAACTCCAAAGTTACTGCAAAATCTTGGAATGGAAGATATTAGGGATGGTTCTGTTTATTTTGTGCTTTTGTAGTACTTTTGCCTGAAACAATCAGGAAATGGATATCGATATCAGACTTGCCGGCACTAACGACCTTCAAACAATTCATGAGATGGCCGAGGTGGTTTTCAGGGAGACTTACAGGACCATACTGTCACCTGAGCAGATGGATTATATGATGGAATGGATGTATTCCTTACCTAATCTGGAGGATCAGGTGCTACGCGGACATGTCTATTATATTGCTTGGGCTGGTGATGAACCGCAAGGGTATGTGTCGGTCAGAAAGGATTCTGTGGATGCAGACGGGACAGAGGTTTGGCACCTGGAAAAGATTTATGTCATGCCATCAGCGCAGGGTATCGGGCTGGGTAACAGGCTTTTGGAAACTGTAAAGCAGCATGTGCGTGACAATAAGATGTCTGTCAAGGCCAGGATTGAGTTGAACGTGAACCGTAACAATCCGGCGGTTGGATTCTACCGTAACCAGGGACTCTCTATACTCAGACAGGGTGATTTCCCCATCGGAAACGGATTTTACATGAATGACTACATAATGGGTACAGATATCAGATGACAGATTATCTTCTCATAGCGTTGCTTGCCGTAGGAGCCAGTTTCGTGGAGCGTACCACAGGATTCGGGTTCGGGATATTCATCATGACGGTCCTGCCGTTCCTGATGCCGTCATACGGTGAGGCTACGACACTGTCCGGATTGTTGGCACTCACTACAACCTTGATCATATGCAGCAGGATGTGGAAACTGATTATCTGGAAGCATCTATGGCCCATTCTGATAACATTCATCGTGGTTTCTGGCGGTGCGGTCTACATGCTGTCCCGCATGCAGCTCAGGTCCCTTACCGTGTCGCTTGGCATCATCCTTATCCTGATAAGCATATATTTCCTCACTCTGGGAGGCAAGATTCGCATAAAACCTACGGTGAAAGCGCAGATAATCACCGGTAGCCTGAGCGGACTCATGGGAGGTTTCTTTGGCATGCAGGGACCGCCGGCAGTGCTTTATTTCATATCCTCCGAGAAGGATAAGGACCATTACATGGCCATAATCTCCATGTATTTCTGCCTAGGCAATCTGGCTATGACCTTTTTCCGCGCAGGTAGCGGATTCCTTACCATGTCCGTTTGCAAGGCCTACGTAGCAGGTATTGCGGGAGTCTTTCTAGGCACTTACATCGGAACCAAGGTCTTTGAACATATTCCCGCGCAGGTGTTCCGGTACGTGGTCTATGCCTATATTGGAATCTGCGGCATAATAATCCTTTCAACTATGTAATAACCAATAATCAGTAATATGAGAAAGTTACTCAATTCAGTCCTTGTGTCCATTATGTTTGCGTTAATTGCCTGTAAGGGCAGTGTCTCTGTGGATAGTCCGGAGGCGGAGACAATCCTCTATGATTCGGACAGTACCGCGGTATTGAAAGTGGATGATGTCTTGGAGCTTACCAGAGTGATCCAGTTGGAGACTGCCGGTCCCTCCAGCATGATAGGTGAAATTTACCAGTTGGCCTATACCAATGGTGTTTTTGTCGTCTTTGATATGAGTAATAAAGCCGTGAAGATATTCGATGAAAACGGTAAATTCGTAAGAAATATATCATCACACGGCAATGGCCCTAAAGAGTATCTTGATATCCGTAGCATATGCATCACACCCAACGGCAATATTGCCATTGTCGATGATATGAAAAAGAGGATTACGGAGTTTACGGTCGACGGCAAATACGTATCCGATTTTTCTATCCAAGGCTATCCTCACGGTGTTGAATACCTGAACAATGACACCCTTGTATATGAATCTGCTTGTGACATATCAGCTGATGACGACAGGATAAACGCCAGTGAGATATATATAGCTGACCGCAAGGGTGAGATAATAGGATGTTTCGGTGAAGACATGTATTTTAAGACACGCAGGAGTGATTATGGTATGTCCAGACGCCTGCTTTACAGGTATTGCGGCACAATCTTCTTTACGTTGCTGGAAAACAACATAATCTACAAAATGAACGCTGACGGTACAGCGGTTCCCAAGTATAACCTTCAGCTGCGTCCCAAAAACCTGGTTCCTATGTGGGATAAGGAGTATCACACAGAGGATAATATTATGAATTGGCTGCCAACCTTTTTTGAACAGCCCAACTTTGGAGGAGCTTTTATAGAGTTTGAGGATTACTCAATTGTAAGATATACCGATCATTATCATTATCTGCCGATGTTGGTATATGACCATAGGAAAAAGCAGACTTTTGCGGTCGATGAAACCGGAGATGACGGTGTTTTCAGCTCTTTTTTCAATTTCTCATGTGCTGTCATGGACGATGGTCACAGCATTGCATGCTGGGTAAGTCCGGATGTAATCCGTAGTTTTCTGCAGTATGGAAGGATTCCTGATAATGAACTGTTCCGGAAAGCAGTAAGCGAGATGGATGATGAGTCCAACCCAATCCTTCTGGTGTTCACTTTCAAATAAAAAAATCGTGGTGGAATAGTCTATACCACCACGATTTTTTATAAGTTAGCCGGTATTGTCATTTCTTTTTCTTCTTGCCTTTGGCAGGAGGATTAAGCTCATCCTTGGCGGCCTGAAGCAGTTTCTGGAACTCAGGCATGGTATGCAGGTGTGCCAGTGTGGCCGATGCCCACAGGCGGGCGGTCTGTACGTCGCTGGGGTAGTTGTAACCGGCAATGACGCGGCTGCGGCCATACTCAAATCCGCGGTTCAGGATATCGTTGGCGGCCTCACGCGGACCTATTTCTACAAGCAGAAGGGCAAGTCCCCATCCAATCTCTGAATGTGTTGAAGGATAACTGGTTGTAGTTTTTAAAGAATCCTCATTTTCACTGATCAAAGTCTTGTTCCTGCGGGGATTAAGCTTTACATAGGGGCGCTCGCGGAATGTGGTACCGCCCAATTCACCGGCTGTTTTGATAAGGTTATCCCTTGTATAATCCATAAGAGCCGCAATGGCGGGATTGGACTCGCGGCTTATTTCAAACGCAGGTGTGCTGAAAGCCTTCATGATGGCCTCAACGCTGTTGTCGGCATCGGCCTTGGCCTGCTCTCCACGCTCTGTTTCCCTTTCGGGTAGTGTCTCGTAATACTTGATGATATCTCCGTAGAAACGGTGGCTGTCCTCTGTAACGGGACCGTCAAAAACCTTGCTTCCATCGGGAAATCCCTCTGTCTGGCTTACGTTCTTGATTCCCTTTATCTTGCAGTATTCCTTACGGGCAGCAGCAAGGTCTTTCTGGAAATACTCACTGGCGTGCATTACAGCAACTGCAGTACTTCCGCACAGGTAACCGGCATCTACGTCACTCTGATAGTGGGCACCTACAATCACGCGGCTCTCACCGTACTGGAATCCGGTGCGCAACAGTGTATCCTGAAGTTCGGGAACCATCTCTGAAAGTACCAGAGCGGTTGCCCAACCAAGGGCAGTATGTCCCGATGGATACGAGCCGTTAAAGCGTAACTCGCGCTCATTGTCAAAACGGCCCCATGTGTGCTCGTTGTACTGGGCAAACGGGCGGGTGCGCATATATTTGCGCTTGGCGTTGTGTGTGCTCAGATTCTCTGTCCAAAGCACATTGTAAAGCAACTTGTATATGGCAGGGGTCTTTTCCTTGGTGATCTCAAATCCCAGGGTCTCCTGATGTACCCTTATCATTCCTTTTATTCCCCACTGCGAATCGTCGTTGGCCTGCTGGCCGCGGTCTGTGGGACGTACGGACTTACCCCACTGCCACTGTGCAAAGTCATCGGCATATTGCGGACTGAGCATATCGGGTGGTGGCGGCAGATAGATGCCGGCATCGGGCATGTCCTGAAGGAATACGTAGACTGTGTCTTTTTCAGTCTGGGCAAAAGTTTTGCCGCCAATGAACAGCAATGTTACAGCCGCAAACAGTCTTGTGAGTTTTCTGATCATATTTCTTTGGTTAAAGGTTTAGCATTAACTGAGTGTCTCTATGAAACTTGACAAAGATAGTTCTTTTTTCGCTATTTTGAGTATATTTGCCGCTGTGCCTGCCGGCCGTACATTCCCTAAACAAACAACTAACCTAAATTATAACCGATGAAATCATTAAAAATCCTTCTGTCCTTTTCTCTTTTGTGTATGTCTTTATTTTCACATGCTGAAAACAAAGGCAAGTATGAAAATTTCAAGGTTTCAATCTACACCCGTGCCTATGAAGTTCAGAGCATGACCGATCCCGCCTGGCTGGATTCGACATGGAACATCATATCGTCACAGATGAAGGTTGACAAGATCTATCTGGAGACTCACCGTGACCTTAACATCGTCAAGGCCGATGACATGAAACGTATCATCAAGTTCTTCAAGGATCGCGGAGTCGAGGTGGCCGGAGGTATAACTTACACCATCAGTGAGGCCAACAACTTCCAGACTTTCTGCTACAAGAACCCCGAGGAGCGTGCAAAGGCCAAGGAAATCATTGAACTCACCGCCAGTCTGTTTGATGAGATCATACTTGACGACTTCTTCTTTACCGATTGCAAGTGTGACTACTGCGTACAGGCCAAGGGCAACCGTACATGGACCGATTACCGTCTGGAACTGATGGATGACGCCGCATTGAACGTGATTCTGGGTCCTGCCAAAAAGGTCAACAAGAATGTGAAGGTGGTAATCAAATACCCCAACTGGTATGACCACTTCCCTGCATTGGGATTTGACCTGGATTTCGGCCCCAAGCACTTTGACGGCATATATACCGGAACCGAGACCCGTGACGCCGTACGCAGCAACCAGCATCTGCAGCCCTATGAGAGCTATCTGATATGGAGATATTTTGACAACCTGAACCCCGGTCACAACGGCGGCGGTTGGGTTGATACCGGCGGAATGCGTTATATGGAGCGTTACGCCGAGCAGCTCTGGCTGACAGTCTTTGCCAAGGCCCCCGAGATGACATTCTTTGACTACCGTCAGATGCTTGGCGGACTGCGCAGTTCATACCGCGGTCCCTGGCAGGATGCCGGCGGCACCAGTTTCAACTACGATGATATGATGAAACCGGTAAATATCAACGGAAAGGAGGTAACACCCACCACCATGGCAAGGGCAGCCGGCTATACCATGGAGCAGGTGGACCGTACCATCGGCCTGCTTGGTAATCCCATAGGAGTAAAGAGTTACAAGCCCTACCAGTCTACCGGCGAGGAGTTCCTGCAGAACTATTTCGGTATGATTGGTATTCCCATGGACATTGTTCCCGAGTTCCCCACCGATGCCAACATGGTTATACTGACCGAACAGGCAGCGGCCGATGCCGATATCATAAAGAAGATGGACAAGCACCTGCGTTCAGGCAAGGACATCACCATCACTGCCGGTTTCCTTCGTGCCATGAAGGGTAAAGGCATAGAGAGTATCGTGGATTTGGAATATACTGACCGCAAGGCTCTTGTATCGGGCTTTATGACCGGAGGCCAGATAGTGAATGTTTCCAAGCCCATCCTCATGCAGCAGGTCATGTACAAGACCAATGACTCATGGGAGATTGTATCGGGTATGGACGGCGGACTGGGATGGCCCCTGCTGCACCGTGACGCATACTCCAAGGGTAACGTCTATCTGCTGGTGGTACCGGATAATTTTGCCGATCTCTACAACCTGCCCGTCCAGGTACTCAACAGCATCCGTCAGAACCTGACTCAGAAGGCTGTGCCGGTACGTATGCAGGGTCCGGCAAACGTATCCCTGTTCATATATGACAACAACACCTTCATCGTCGAGTCATTCTCAGATGAAGATGTTGATATCACAGTCCTATGTCAGTCAGAGGGATTGAAGGATCTTCTTTCGGGTGATGAAGTGAGCGGTTCACGAGTTATGTCGTGGGGTCGCAGCACCTCGAACGAGAGGTCTTTCCGCGTTCATCTCAAGCCCCATTCATACAGGGTCTTCAAGTTCTGATTATTGCATATCACGCAACAGCACTTTCATTTCAGGCAGTCTGTCAGCCAGTCCTGACAGGTCTGTCTGGCTGAAGTGATATGGTATGAGTACCTCGGGATTGACCATCCTGGCTGCATTCACGCACTGGTCAACCGTCATGGTATAGGGCTGGTTTACAGGGAGGAAAGCAACGCTTATCCTCATGTTCTGACGCATCTTGGGTATATCCACCATTTCAGGTATATCTTCCGTGTCGCCTGCGACATAGGCGCTTAGTGTACCCCAGAAATGTATCAGATAACCGTTTCCGTTGCCTTTGGGATGGAACTGCTCGCGTCCGGCTGTAGTGTTGTAGGCGGGAACAGCCTCTACAATGATTCCTACAGGTGATAGAGTGAAATGCTCACCGTTTGCCAATATCCTGCCAAAGCCTATCTGCTGCTGTGACTTGGCATTCAGCAAAACCTCCGTTTTTTCCGATGAAAGCGCCATAATTGCATTCTTGTCCAGATGATCGCCGTGCTCATGGGTTATAAGTATGGCATCGGCTTTGGGGAACTCCTTGGCATAATCGGTGTTCTTACCGTAACCGCTTACGGGATCAACCTGAACGGACATACCCTTGTAAGCAAATTCCAATGATCCGTGCTTGATGAGAGTGATGACCAGGGGATCGTTTCCACCTCCTGCGGGAATGTATTCAACCTGGTAGGAGTTGGTCATCTTTCCGGCCTCGGTCCAAGCGGTATAACCGCCTGTCAGGTTCAGCACCTTATAGCCTGCATCGGACAGGGCCTGGGCTGCAGCCGCACTTCTCTTACCGCTGCGGCAGTATATGGCCAAGGTCAGGGTTGTATTGAAATTTACTTTGATTTCATCCATGAATCCGTCCTTCTGCCAGTCAATGTTGACGGCGTGATAGAGATGCCCCTGCGCAAACTCGTCGGCAGTGCGTACATCTATGGTCACAGTACCGTCGGCAATGTAAGCCTTTTCAAACTCATCGGGAGTAAGGTCTGTCCAGTTATTGCAGTTGCATGAATTGAAACTCATAGCTGATAAAATTGCCAAAATAAACAATCTGGTCTTCATATTAGGTTATGGTTTGTGGTTTGTCGTGAGTGCAAATATAAAGAATCGGCCGCATAGTTATAGGATTAATACACATTAATGAGTATATTTGCAGTCTATTTTTCACGCGCATAAACTAAAATATTCATAATCAAAAAACTAAACTTTTATGTGGTTAATCGATTCATCAATCGGACGTAAGGTAGTGATGAGCGTCACCGGTGCCGCTCTGATCCTGTTCCTGACATTCCACATGGCAATGAACTGCGTGGCCCTTATCTCGGGCGAGGCTTACAATGTCATCTGCGAATTCCTGGGAGCTAACTGGTATGCACTGGTAGGTACTGCAGGACTGGCCGTACTTATGGTTCTCCACTTTGTCTTTGCTTTCTGGCTGACAATCCAGAACCGCAAGGCACGCGGAAACGTAAGATACGCCGTTTCTGAGAGACCCAAATCTGTTGAGTGGGCTTCACAGAACATGCTGGTGCTGGGTATCATCGTGTTTGTAGGTCTGCTGGTGCATTTCGCCAACTTCTGGTCAAAGATGCAGCTTCAGGAAATCATCCACGGCACAAACTTTGTTGCAGGACAGAATGGTCCTACCGATGGTGCTTTCCTGATTCAGTACACATTCTCACAGTGGTACTATGTTGTAGTTTACACCGTTTGGCTTGCAGCTCTCTGGTTCCATCTTTCACACGGATTCTGGAGCATGTTCCAGACTGTTGGTTGGAGTGGCAGCAAATGGCAGCGCCGCTGGCAGGTTATCGGTAACATCTATGTTACCCTGGTAATCCTTGGTTTCCTGAGCGTGGTTTATTTCTACTTCTTCAAGAGCCTTTGTTAAACCGTAAAAGTATTTGAATATGGCTACTATAGATTCAAAAATTCCCGAAGGCCCGTTGGCTGAAAAATGGTCCAACTATAAGGCTCATCAGAAACTCGTCAACCCCGCCAATAAGCGCAAGCTTGACATCATCGTTGTAGGTTCAGGTCTGGCCGGCGCATCTGCAGCCGCCACACTCGGTGACCTCGGTTTCAAGGTAAAGTGCTTCTGCATCCAGGATTCACCCCGTCGCGCTCACTCAATCGCCGCACAGGGTGGTATCAACGCTGCCAAGAACTACCAGAACGACGGTGACTCAGTATATCGTCTTTTCTACGATACCATCAAGGGCGGTGACTACCGTTCACGTGAGGCCAACGTTTACCGTCTGGCTGAGGTATCAAACAATATCATTGACCAGTGCGTTGCACAGGGTGTACCCTTTGCCCGTGAGTACGGCGGCACACTTGCCAACCGTTCATTCGGCGGTGCTCAGGTATCGCGTACATTCTACGCCCGCGGTCAAACCGGACAGCAGCTGCTTCTGGGTGCCTACTCTGCACTGAGCTATCAGGTACATCAGGGTAACGTAGAGTTGTTCACCCGCTGCGAGATGCTTGATCTGGTTATGATCAAGGACGATGAGGGTAAGGAGCGTGCACGCGGTATCATCTACCGTGACCTGGTTACCGGTGAGATCAAGCGTTGCTCAGCCCACGCCGTTGTTATCGGCACAGGCGGTTACGGAAACACCTACTTCCTGTCAACCAACGCTATGGGCAGTAACGGTTCAGCCGCAATGCAGTGCTACCGCAAGGGTGCATGGTTCGCCAACCCCGCATTTGCTCAGATCCACCCCACCTGTATCCCCGTACACGGTGACAAGCAGTCCAAGCTGACACTGATGTCAGAGTCTCTGCGTAATGACGGACGTATCTGGGTCCCCAAGAAACTTGAGGATGCCAAGAAACTGCAGGCTGGTGAACTCAACCCCAACGACATACCCGATGAGGACCGCGACTTCTATCTGGAGCGCCGCTATCCCGCATTCGGTAACTTGGTACCCCGTGACGTTGCTTCACGTGCCGCCAAGGAGCGTTGCGACAAGGGCTACGGTGTAAACAACACCGGTCTGGCCGTATTCCTGGACTTCAAGTATGCTATCCAGCGTCTGGGTAAGCAGGCTGTTGCCGACAAGTACGGTAACCTGTTTGACATGTGTGAGGAGATTACCGATGTAAATCCGTATGAGAACCCCATGATGATATTCCCCGCCATCCACTATACAATGGGCGGTATCTGGGTTGACTACGAGCTGCAGACCTCTATCCCCGGTCTGTTTGCCATCGGTGAGTGCAACTTCTCAGACCATGGAGCCAACCGTCTTGGTGCTTCTGCTCTTATGCAGGGTCTTGCCGACGGTTACTTTGTACTCCCCTACACCATCCAGAACTATCTGGCCGACCAGATCCAGGTTCCGCGTTTCAGCACAGACCTGCCTGAGTTCGATGCTGCCGAGAAGGCCGTAAAGGAGAAGATCGCCAAGATCATGAGCATTAACGGAAAGCGTTCTGTTGATTCTATCCATAAGGAACTCGGTCACATCATGTGGGAGTATGTTGGTATGGGTCGTACCAAGGAGTCTCTTGAGACCGCTCTCAAGAAACTGGACGAGGTAGAGAAGACCTTCTGGTCAGACCTTCGTGTTCCGGGTGATGCCCAGACACTTAACGTTGAGTTGGAAAAAGCTCTGCGTCTGCTTGACTTCATCGAGATTGGCAAGCTCATGGCTTATGACGGTCTTAACCGTGAGGAGTCATGCGGCGGTCACTTCCGCGAGGAGCACCAGACCCCTGAGGGCGAGGCTCTGCGTCATGATGACAAGTTCTCATACGTAGCCTGCTGGAACTATCAGGGTGAGGGCAAGGCACCTGAACTTCTCAAGGAGCCTCTCAACTACGAGTATATCAAGGTTCAGACACGTAATTACAAGAACTGATAAAAAGCATCACTATGGAAAAGAATATAAGCTTCAAACTGAAAATATGGCGCCAGAGAGGTCCTAAGGAGAAGGGCCAGTTCAAGGTGTATGAAATGAAGGATATCCCCACCGATACCTCATTCCTTGAGATGCTTGACATTCTGAACGAGCAGCTCATCAATGCCGGTGAGGAACCCGTGGTATTTGACCACGACTGCCGCGAGGGTATCTGCGGTATGTGCTCACTCTATATTAACGGACATCCGCACGGACCTGCCACAGGTGCCACCACCTGCCAGCTCTACATGCGCCGTTTCAAGGATGGTGAGACCATCACCGTTGAGCCGTGGCGTTCAGCCGGCTTCCCGGTAATCCGTGACCTTATGGTTGACCGCAGGGCATATGACAAGATCATGCAGGCCGGTGGTTACGTATCAATCAACACCGGCGGTGTGCCCGATGCCAATGCAATACCTATCTCCAAGGAGAAGGCCGACCTGGCTATGGACGCAGCATCATGCATCGGTTGCGGTGCCTGCGTAGCAGCCTGCAAGAACGGTTCAGCTATGCTGTTTGTAAGTGCCAAGGTAAGCCAGCTTGCTCTGCTCCCGCAGGGTCAGGTAGAGGCTGCCCGTCGCGCCAAGGCTATGCTCTCCAAGATGGATGAGCTGGGATTCGGTAACTGCACCAACACCCGCGCCTGCGAGGCCGAGTGCCCCAAGTGCATCAGCATCAGCAATATCGCCCGCCTGAACCGCGAGTTTATCGCTGCCAAGCTGAGCGACTGATTCCATCAGCCACAATAAAAAACGGTCGGAGAAATCCGACCGTTTTTTGTATCTGAACGTCAAAAAAAAATCAATATTCGTCCTCGTTAAAGAAGAAGTCCTCCTTACTGGGATAATCGGGCCAGATGTCCTCTATGCTTTCATAAATATCTCCCTCGTCTTCTATCTCCTGGAGGTTCTCAATTACCTCGAGCGGGGCTCCTGAACGGACGGCGTAATCAATCAACTCATCCTTGGTTGCGGGCCAGGGTGCATCTTCAAGTTTTGATGCCAGTTCCAATGTCCAATACATAGTAAATACGGTGTTTTAAGGTTTACTTATATGGGGTGCAAAAGTATAAAAAATTTAGTTATACAAAAGTTCTACCATATATTTTCTGGGGCACCCGCAAAAAAGTTTATACGGCGTGCCAGAACGAACAGATAATCAGACAGACGGTTAATGTACTGGAGCAGTTCTGAGGGCGCTTTTGCATCATCTGGGAGCGCCAGAATAAGGCGTTCTGCGCGGCGGCAGACGGTGCGGGCCACATGGGCGTATGAGGCGGCCTGGGTTCCGCCTGGAAGTATGAAAGAGCGCTGTTCGGGCAGTCCGTCCGTAAGTGTATCTATCATATGCTCTATGCGCTCTACATCGGGTGCCAGGATCTTGCAGCTGTCTGGCAGTTGGAACGATGTGGTATCGGTGGCCAGACAACCGCCGATATTGAACAGTTTCTGCTGAATCCACCGTATGTTTTCAGCACTCTCTGCCTTACCGTCCATGACGGAGAGCATAAGGCCGATGAAAGAGTTGAGTTCATCAATGGTGCCGTATGCGTCCAGACGCGGGTCTGTTTTGCTTACGCGCTTACCGCCCACCAGACTGGTGGTACCTTTGTCACCTGTACGGGTATATATCTTGCTCATAACACGTAGTGTTGTTTGGTCATCTTAGGGTCAAAGAACAGCAGGCCCAGTTTCTTTAACTGGAATGTCGCTCCCATACGTTCATCCTTGATAACCTCACTCCACCACTCCTTTTTCTGCTTCTTGCCCAGATCCTCAACCACAATGACGGTATCGGGTTTGGCATACGGCAGAATCATCTCCACAACCTGTTTCCACAACGCAGTGTGGGCTACATGTATGAACTGCGGAATGTTGCCGCTGTCAAGGATATCCTGTACGGTTTCAATGACATCGGCTGCAATATACTCAATATTCGGGATTTTCTTAAGATTACGGCGCACCTCTTTTTCGGCCGGATGCGGAAAGTCAACGGTCACCACCCTGGACTCCTTTGAGACCGATGCCAGATAACCGGTGCTTACGCCCGCGCCCGTACCAACTTCAAGAATGAACTTGGGGTTGAAACGGTTCACCAGGCGGAACAGAAGTTCGTCACGGCTCTGAGGATATTGGGGCAGATACTGCGGGGCCTTCTCCCAGAAAGGATAGAGGTCCTCATATGCATAGTACGGATGGCGCTCGTTTATGACGTTCTCAATCAGGTCATATGCCCACGGAGAATGTACTCCGAATCCGCGTCCTGTAAGCCAGCGGTTGTCAGTGAGTTTCATATTACTTAAGTACGGCTTTGATTGATGTTCCGGCTCCCAGTATGATGTCCAACTGTACCGGAGTATGTTTTGAGTCATTGGTGACGTAGGCCTTTACGGTCTCACGCTCCTTACCCTCCTTGTAGTCCCTAATGGATATTACCATACAGTCATAAGTGCGGCCGTTATCGGCTTTTACCTTCTTGTTGCCTGTATAGACCAGATATTGCTCCACCACCATGTTACCGTTTACCATGGGCAGTGACTCGGTACGGCCGGGCTCGCTGTCAGAGGTGTCTATCTTCTGGGTGAAGGCAATCATGCTCATGAGGTCAAAGATGCGGGTGGGGCGCCACTCGGTGGAACGGCTTGTACGCTTTCCGGTATTCATGTCCCAGGTTTCCAGGTTGACTATGTACTTGTCGCGGTCCATTGAGAACTGTGCGGTCTCACGGTTGTGCTTGCCGCCCTCGTTGACCTTCTTGATGAAGTAGATGCTCTCTCCATTCTTAGTATTGAAAGACTCGATTGTGTCGCGAAGACAGAACACTTTGTCGGCTGTACTGTTAGTGCTCATCTCCATGGCGGTCCTTACGGCTGCACGGCCCTCATATATGACCTCAGTGTCATACAGACGTGCAGTTCCGGCCTTCATCTTTATGGGGCCGATGCCAAGGTATAGGTTGAATCTGTAATCAGATGCGCTGGCGTGCAGGGCTCCCAACAGAAGGAGAGCGGTTAATGATAATCTGAAAAATCTGACGCCAACCATTTCAACGAAGGTTTTTGCTGTGTCCTTAAAGGAGTGCTCGAAGCGGGACTCGAACCCGCACAGCCGATAAAGGCCAAGGGATTTTAAGTCCCTCGTGTCTACCATTCCACCATTCGAGCGTTGATAGCGCTGCAAAAGTACGTGGTTTTGAGGGATTAGCCAAAAAAATGGGAAAAATAAGGAGGGTAAATTTTAACAAGTAATAAAATATATTACATTTGTGAGTCGCAAAACTCTTAAGGGACTTATCATTAACTCAAACCAATACAACAATCATTATGAAGAAGCTTTTGTTTTTTGCCGGCATTCTGACTCTTTTGGCCAGTTGCCAGTGCGGCAAAGAGAAACTCAGTCCGGTACTGAGCATTGAGGGCGGTCAGGTACAGGGTGTTACCGTAGATCGCGTAAAGGACGTATTCGTATTCCGCGGCATTCCTTATGCTGCTCCTCCTATTCGTGAGAACCGTTGGAAGGCTCCTCAGCCCGTAATTCCATGGGAGGGCGTTAAGCTTTGCAACCGTTTTGAGCATCCTAGTTATCAGCACATCCAGTTCAGAGGTGGCTACTATACAGAGTGGGGTTACGGTGATGAGGCTCCCTTCAGTGAGGATTGCCTTTACCTGAATGTATGGACCAAGAAGCCGGGTGATGTCAATGCCAAACTTCCGGTTGCCCTGTGGATTCACGGTGGCGGTTACCGCGAGGGTTGGGGTTCAGAGCCCGAGTTTGATGCTCAGGAGTGGGCCGGCAAGGACGTGGTTATAGTATCTATCAACTATCGTCTGGGCGTATTCGGTTTCCTGACACACCCCGAGCTCTCAGCTGAGAACGAGCACGGAGTATCAGGTAACTACGGTATCCTGGATCAGATTGAGTCACTCAAGTGGATTAAGAAGAACATTGCCGAGTTTGGCGGTGATCCCGACAACGTAATGATATTCGGCCAGTCAGCAGGTGGCGGTAGCGTACGTACACTGTGCGAGTCTCCTCTGGCACGCGGCCTGTTCAACAAGGCTATCATCATGAGCGCCGGCGGTCTGACCGTTCCTAACGCAAATGCTGGCGGCATGCGCGGCGGTATGGGCGGCATGCGTATGGGTGGATTCCCCGGCTTTGGCGGTATGGGCGGTAACAACAACACTCCCAAGCTGGCTGCTTACAAGGCTCCCCAGGCTCCCGAGGGTCTGAACGCTCTGCAGCGCGCTGAGTTCAACACCAAGGTTATCATGGACTGGGCAGGTTACAACACCATCCAGAAGATGCGTTCAGCCGATACTGAGGTTATCCATTCAGTTGCTACCATCTACAGCAACGCTACCGGTAACCAGGGCAGCATAACTGGTCAGCCTATCGTGGACGGTTATGTTTCACTTGAGAGTTTTGATCAGGCTGCTCTTGACGGCACACTGGCCGATGTTCCTTACATGATAGGTTATACACTGAATGATATGGGCAACATGTCAGCAGGTATCGCAGAGTTCTGCAAGAACCGTGAGGAGAAGGGCAACAAGGCTTGGGCTTATGAGTTTGCACGTCCTCTTCCCGGTGAGAATCCTGAGGTAGGTCAGAGACTGCGTGGCGCTTTCCACTCATCAGACCTCTGGTTCGTATTCAAGTCACTGCAGCACTGCTGGAGACCTTGGACAAAGGGTGACTGGGATCTGTCAGAGAAGATGCTTACCGCTTGGACCAACTTCTGCAAGTACGGTGACCCCAACGGTCCCGAAGGCGGCGAGTGGGCTCCCTGCACCAAGGATAATCCCAACTTCATGGTATTCAAGCTTGACGAGAACGATGTAGAGAACTCAGAGTTCACTCAGCCTATCACCAAGCTTCCTTGGGAGTAATCTTCCGATGAAAAGATAAAAAATGCCGGCCCGACGGGTCGGCATTTTTTTATGTATCAGTAACGGGTGTCAGTTTGAAACCTTGAATACGCCGTTTATGTAACTGGTCGGGTACCGGTACAAAGGGCGGCGTTCCTTTCCGTCGGTATTGATGCATGTACCGTCTGTATTCAGGTCCCACTGTCCTCCGCATTTGGAGCAGGTGGCGGAACCCTTGAAACTGACCTTGAGGGTTGTTTTGCTCTCATCACATTCAGGACAAGCCAGGTCATAGGCCCTGATGTCATTGTCAAATACAGGGGTTCCAATAATCAGTCCGCCCAAACCGAGCATGAACATCCTGTTGTTGTTGTCAGACATAGGCTCCTTTCTGGTTTCGCCGTCACAGTCAGTCAGAATGAGCAGTCCGTTGTTCTTCTTTACGGACAGAAACCTTCCGGGTGTGAGTACCTGGTTATAAGGCGATATGTCTGTCTCACAACTGAAATAGACCTTGTACTTGGTACAGAACCTGTTGTAACTGTCCTTCTGGCACGATGCTGCCAAAAGAAGCAAAGAGATCAGAAATAAGCCCCTTTTCATCGGGATTTTCACTTTGAAGTCAGTTTATTGACAGCCTTGTCTATTTCACTGAACGGGAAACCCGAAACCAGAGATTCCATACGGGCTGCGATACGGTCATTGCAAAGGTTGCCTATGCTGCCCTCATGGGTGTGATGTATGTTACGGTCGGCCTTGAAAGTGCCGTTCTCAATCTCGGCACCCACCTTGCGGTAAGCCTCACGGAAAGGCATACCCTCGCGGGCCAGACGGTTAACCTCCTCAACGCTGAAAATGGCATCATACTTGGGATCTGAAAGGATGTCCTCACGAACCTTTATGTGATCCAGCATGTAGGCGGTCATGGTGATGACCTCCTCAAGTTCCTGGAACGCAGGCAGGAACACCTCCTTTACCAACTGCATGTCGCGGAAGTAGCCGCTGGGCAGGTTGTTTGTCATCAGGGTAATCTCCTGCGGTATGGCCTGAAGGCGGTTGCACTTGGCGCGGGTGAGTTCAAACACATCCGGGTTCTTCTTATGCGGCATGATGCTGGAGCCCGTGGTGCAGTCATCGGGCAACTTGATGAACCCGAAATTCTGGCTGTTGTACATGCAGGCGTCAAATGCCAGACGGCTTATTGTGGCTGCAACCGATGCAAGAGCATATGCTACGTTACGCTCCATCTTGCCGCGTGTCATCTGGGCGTAAACCACATTATAGTTCATTGACTCAAAACCCAGAAGGTCTGTAGTCATCTGACGTTTCAGGGGGAATGATGAGCCGTAGCCGGCTGCAGAACCCAGGGGGTTGCGGTTGGCCTGGTCAAAAGCTGCGCGCAGCAGGAGCATGTCATCGGTCAGGGCCTCGGCGTAAGCGCCGAACCACAGTCCGAATGATGACGGCATTGCTATCTGAAGGTGGGTGTAACCGGGCAGCAGCACATCCTTGTACCGGTTGCTCTGCTTGATAAGAATGTCAAACAGGCTCTTTACGGAATTGACTATGCCGCGCAGACGGTCACGGGTAAACAGTTTCAGGTCAACCAGCACCTGGTCGTTGCGTGAACGGCCGCTGTGGATCTTCTTGCCCATGTCGCCGAGTTGGCGGGTGAGCATGAGTTCAACCTGTGAGTGGACATCCTCCACTCCGTCCTCAATGACAAACTCTCCGCGTTCTATTACGGGCAGCAGATCTTTCAGACCGGCTGACAGAGCCTTGAGTTCATCGGGTTCCAGAAGACCGATGGATTGGAGCATTGTGATATGTGCCAATGATCCCTGCACGTCATACTTGGCCAGCATGAGGTCCATCTCGCGGTCACGTCCTACGGTGTACTTCTGAATAAGTTCGTTTACGGGTTTACCCTTGTCCCAGATAGGTTTCATAACAGGTGATTTAATACGGTAACGTTGACAGCAGGTCGGCCAGTTTCTCTACGGCTTCGGTAAGAGGTTTCTCTACCATCTTGGCCATGAACATGTTCAGGTCGGCGTCAACTGTCAGTTTTATCTTACAGCCGGATTCTCCGGTGGATACTATCTGAATCCAGAAAGTGAGCGCAATGGGTGAGCGCTGTGTCTCCATCTTGACACATTTGAACGGGTCGCGGGCTACGACACGGAGTTCAACGGTTCCTATGGGTGAAACGGTTGTGCTTACCTTATCGGCGGTGCATTCCAGATTCTCCAGATTGATGTTCTTTTTCTGGTCCTCGGGGATGCGGTCCACCAGACTGCGCAGATTACTCAGGTCAGATACTTTTGTATAGACCTGTTCCTGAGAATAGGGAATGTGCTTAACGCTGCTTTCTATCCTTTTCATCGTCTTATTTACCCCATTCGGACGGATTCTGCCGCCATTCGTTAAGTGTCTGCAGATGCTCTACCTTGATGTAACCTGAGGTTACTGCCGTCTCCAGCATAGCGGGGTAGTCAGTAAGGGTTGAGAGTTTTACTCCGGCCTTCTGGAATGCCTCCTCGGCTACGGGGAAACCGTAGGTGAATGAGGCAACCATGCCTACAACCTCACAGCCTGCATTACGGATTGCCTCGACTGCCTTGAGACTGCTCAGACCGGTTGATACCAGATCCTCAACAACCATTACGCGGCTGCCGGGCTCCAGATAACCCTCAATCAGGTTGGCCAGTCCGTGATCCTTTGGAGCAGAACGTACATATACGAAAGGCTTGCCCATGCGGTCGGCAACAAGTGCACCCTGTGCGATGGCGCCTGTAGCCACACCTGCTATAACGTCGAAATCAGGGAAGTCGCGGGTTATCACGTTGCAGAGAGAGTCACGTACCAGAGTTCTCACTTCCGGGAAAGAAAGTGCTTTGCGGTTATCACAGTAGAATGGCGAATGCCATCCTGAAGCCCATGTGAAGGGTGCATCAGGCTGTACCTTGACGGCTTCAATGCGCAGCAGCTCGCGGGCTACCTGAGTCTTGATGTTGTCCATAATATGTTGTTTGTTTTGAGATTTCTGAGCCGCGAAGTTACTAAATAATGGCCGATATGCCCAATCTTTAATATAAAACAACATTATTACACACGCCCCTAAGGATTTTGTTCTTAAATTTGCGCGGTAAAAATTATTTAAGATAGACGATGAGAGGCCGTTACATACTGATGCTTGCAGCGTTGTTATCCTGTGTTTCCTGTTTGAAAGATGACAATTCGTACAAAACGCCGCAGGCCGCCATAACCTCGTTCACTATAGGCTACTATAATGTAAAGTTCCACGACATGAACATTCACGGAAGGGACACCCTTGTAAATATCCGTGAAGGCGGTATTATGTATCCCATGTCCATAGACCAGGTGAACAACCGTATCTTCAACGTTGATTCCATGGCTTACGGTTCAGACCTCTCAGGAGTGACTACCACCGTCTACGGAAACGGCACGATAGGATACAGGTATATGGATGATCCCATGGTCAAGTACCTGTGGAGGTCTCAGGATTCAATAGACTTTACCCGTAAGGTACAGTTCGTTGTCCAGTCAACTGACGGATCCTTTGACAGGGTATATGACGTTCAGGTAAACATCCGCAAGGTATTCCCCGACTCACTTATCTGGAGTGCCCCCGACACTGTGGGATTCCCCGTCCTTTCCGGTCTTTCATCGGCCGTAAGGAATGACTCGGTATTCTGCTTCGGCACTGACACACTGGGTGCCCCGACGGTATCGTTCCGCTCTGTTACAGGCGGCAACTGGACCGGCGCCAACGCCATGGCAGGCATAACCGGCACGGACTGGAGCCACAGGGTTACGGTTTGCAACGGCAAGTTCTATACCGTATCGGCCAACTCCCTTTACGCATCTTCAGATGCCTTGAACTGGAGTCAGGTCAAATCAGGAATAAAGAGTCTGATTGTTTCAGTAGATGATTACGGAATGCTGTGGGCTGTAAGTCAGGACAGCAATCTGGTCAAGTCATCCGATATGACCGATTGGACCACCGTTCAGCGTGTACCGGAGAATTTCCCCGACTCGGCCGCATACATCATGACTTATCCCCTGGCCACCAACGCCTCTCTGACCAGAAGCGTGATTGCGGGCCTGGGCAGCGACAGCCTGAGCGCATCAGTATGGACCATCCTCACGGGTGACACCGTCTGGACAAAGGTTGACGTTCCGGCCGATAAGAACCTGCGTCTGCCGGCATCGGCCAGCCTCTCACTGATCAGGTATGACGGTGCCGTTTACGGTCTTGGACAGGGTCTTGACGGTTTCAGACAGTCCAATGACAACGGTATCACCTGGTACTTGTGCAAGAGTTACGTTGAGGACTACTCATCGTGGAACCGATACATGCAACTACCCGCAGCGCTTAAGGGATATACATCGGACTTTACCGTAACCACAGACAAAAGGGGTTACATCTGGATAATGACTGACAACGGATGCGCATGGCGCGGAGCCATCACCCGTCTGATAAATCTGATTAAGTAAAATGAAAAAAAGACTGACGCTCCTGTCCATGGTTCTCCTGGCCTGCTGCACTTTTTCAGCTGCACAGGAGGAAGACGGCTATCTGATGGAGATGGGCCTTGGCGGAGGCGGCAGCTTTTATATGGGCGATGCAAACAGCAGGCTCTACAACAACACCAACGGTGTTTTTTCAGTGCTTGCACGATATAATGTGAATCCCAGGTTCTCGCTTAAGGCAAACCTGTCATCGGCCGGAATCTCCGGCAGCACGGAGAATGCATACGGTGTCATGCCGGGCGATGAACTCCTTTTCAGCCGCACTCTCTATGATTTCGGAGTGCAGATAGAGTGGGGTTTCTGCGGATACGGGATGGAAGGATGGAACGGCAACCACCGTCTGGCACCCTACGGCCTGATTGGAATAGGAGCAACGTTCGCCCCCAAACCCGCGCAGAATGATTTTGCAGCAAATTTCCCTGTTGGACTGGGTCTGAGATACAAACTGTCTGAAAGGGTCAACATAGGTCTGGAGTGGACCATGAGGTTCTCCACGTCTGACCGCCTTGACGTAACCCATACCGACGGCACGTCACTCCAGGATCCTTTCATGATAAAGGGAAAGGGAATCAAGAACAAGGACAGTTACAGTTTTACTATGCTGTATGTTACATTTGATGTTTTCAAACGTCCTTGTCATTGTAACGACCAAGAATAAAGAGACATGACATATCAGGAACAATTGGACAAAAGCCGTATACCGCAGCACGTGGCCATCATAATGGACGGCAACGGCCGATGGGCCGAGCAACGCGGCAAGCAGCGTACCGAGGGTCATATCCGCGGAGTCGAGGTGGTTCGTAAGATAATGGAGAATGCAGTAGAACTGGGAATCAGGTACCTTACCCTCTATACCTTCTCCACTGAGAACTGGAACCGTCCCGAGCAGGAGGTGACAGCGCTCATGGGACTTCTGTTCAAGAACATTGAGGAGGATGTCTTCATAAAGAACCAGGTCCGTTTCCGCGTGATCGGTGACATAGAGAGACTTCCGGCCCCGATACAGGCCAAACTGAACGAGTGCATTGAGCACACCAAGGATTTTGACCGTTCCTGCATGGTGCTGGCATTGAGTTACTCCTCACGTTGGGAGATAACCCGCGCAGCCAGGATGCTGGCCCAAAAAGCCGCCAACGGAGAACTGAACCCCGATGATATAGATGAGAAGACGGTTTCTGAGAGCATGACCACCAACTTCATGCCTGATCCCGATCTGCTCATACGTACCGGCGGCGAGATAAGACTCAGTAACTACCTGTTGTGGCAGTCAGCATACACCGAACTCTATTTCTGTGATACTTACTGGCCCGATTTCAATATGGAGGAACTTTGCAAGGCCATACTTGTGTACCAGCAGCGTCAGCGCCGTTTCGGCAAGACCGGTGCTCAGGTGGCTGCTCAGAACCTCAAACAAGAGTGAATGATGATGAAGTTTAGATTGAAACATATAATTGTACTGTCACTGCTGATGCTTGCAGGGCTGCCCGTTTCAGCCCAGACGGATGCTTCCCAGGGTGAGGATAATCCCGTAATTCTCTATTCAGGAACTTCAAAGAGATACGAGATTGCCGACATCACCGTGACAGGCATAGAGGAAAAGAACCACAAGACCCTGCTTAAACTGTCAGGTCTGGCTGTGGGCCAGCGTCTGGCGGTACCCGGACCGGATATCACCCAGGCCATGAAACGCCTTTGGGCTACAGGTCTGTTTGCAAATGTCAAGATCAGGGCTCTCAAGATATCGGGTGACAAGATCTGGCTGGAGATGTTCATTGAGCAGAACCCCAAGATCAAGGAGGTTGTGTTCCATGGAGTACGCAAGGGAGAGGCATCGGAACTTGAGGACAAGATAGGTATGTTCCCCGGCAGCCAGATTACCCAGAACGGACTTAACCGCTCCGAGAAACTGATACGCAGATACTTTGACGAGAAGGGATTCAAGGATGCCGAAGTACGCGTGCAGCAGCGTTCCGAACCCGATGAGGACGGTCTGGCTTATGTTGACGTCTACATAGACAAGAAGGATAAGGTAAAAGTCCGCACCATACACCTGGAAGGCAATGAGGCCTTTACTGACAAGCGCATCAAGCGCATCATGAAGAAAACCAATGAGAAGGGTAAACTGACTGAGTTCTTCCGCACCAAGAAGTTTGTCAATGAGGAGTATGAGGGCGATAAGGACAAGATCCTTGAAAAATACGGTGAGTTGGGTTACCGCGATGCCGTCATAGTATTTGACAGCGTGGCATCCAACCGTAATGACAATACCGTTGACGTATTTATGAAGATTGAGGAGGGTGACCAGTATTACATCCGCTTCATCAATTTTGTCGGTAACACGGTTTACACCAACGAGGAATTGTCTTCTATGCTGGGCATGAAGAGAGGTGATGTCTACAACCAGAAGAAACTGGAAGGCCGTACCCGCACCGATGAGGACGCCATAAACAAGTTGTACTTCAACAACGGTTACGTAATGCTTACGCTCGATGTTGTTGAGTGCAATATTGTAGGTGACTCAGTTGACCTTGAGATCCGTCTGGCCGAGGGCCCGCAGGCTACCATCAACCGCGTTGATATTCACGGAAACGACCGTGTCTATGAGAACGTGGTAAGACGTGAACTCTACACCCGTCCGGGCGACATATTCTCATATGAGAACTTTGAGAACACATACCGTGTCCTGGCCAATATGGGTCATTTTGAGCAGACCACCATCAACTATGACATGAAGCCTGATCCCGCCAACGGAACGGTTGACCTGGACTGGCAGCTTGAAAGCAAGGGTAACGACCAGGTTGAACTCTCCATGGGTTGGGGCCAGACAGGTCTTATTGGAAGAATAGCACTCAAGTTCACCAACTTCTCCACGTACAATCTGTTCCACAGAAGTAACAACCGCCGTCTGCTGCTGCCTCAGGGTGACGGACAGACCCTGTCATTCAGCGGTCAGACCAACGGTCAGTTCTACCATTCCTACAGCATATCATTCCTTGAGCCGTGGCTTGGAGGCAAACGTCCCAATTCTCTGTCGGTAAGCCTGTTCTATTCAAAACAGACCGATATAAGCAGCAACTACTACAATTCCGCCTACTATCAGAACATGTACAACTACATGTACGGATACGGTAACTACTACGGAAACTACGGTAATTACGGCTATTATGACAACTATGAGTCATACTATGATCCTGACAAGTATATCACAATGCTGGGAGCCAGTGTAGGTTGGGGTAAGAGATTGCACTGGCCGGATTACCATTTCACTTTCTACACTGAACTCTCTTACACCCGATACAAACTCAAGCAGTGGGATTACTTCCTGATCAACAACGGAACATGTAACAACATCAACCTTGGATTCACTCTGGGCCGCAGTACCATCAACCATCCGTACTTCCCCACTTCAGGTTCTGAATTCTCATTCTCCGCATATTTCACACCTCCTTACTCACTGTGGGACGGAGTAGACTACGAACACCTGGCAGCAGACCGTACATCGGCCTCTTATCAGGATGAGTTGCGTCAGAAACACAAGTGGATTGAGTACAACAAGTGGAAGTTCCGCAGCCGTACCTACACAGCACTCACACACGGTGTAAAGAGAAGACTTGTGCTCATGACCCGCTTTGACGTAGGTTTGCTGGGACACTACAACAAGTACAAGAAGTCTCCGTTTGAGACCTTCATGGTGGGTGGTGACGGTATGTCAGGAGGATCATACACCTATGCAACCGAGATTGTGGGTCTGCGCGGTTATGACAACGGTTCACTCACTCCTTACTCTGACGGTTACGCCTATACACGTATGGGTGCCGAACTCCGTTATCCGCTGTTGAACGAGAATTCAACCATCATATATGCCCTGGCATTTGTTGAGGGCGGTAACGCATGGAACAGCATCGGCAAGTTCAATCCGTTTGACCTGAAACGTTCAGCCGGAGCAGGTGTCCGTATATTCCTGCCTATGATCGGTATGATGGGTATTGACTGGGCTTACGGCTTTGATCCTATCATGGGTTCAAGGAAGTACGGAGGCAGTCAGGTACACTTCGTCCTGGGTCAGGAATTTTAACCTGTACGGACAACCCGTTATATTATAAGTAGAACAACACTGAAAAAAATACGCTTATGAAAAAGTCATTATCATTTGCAGCCATGTTGCTGCTTGTTTGCATCAGTGCCGGTGCACAGAAATTCGCATTGGTAGATATGGAGTATATCCTTAACAGGATTCCCGCATATGAGCGCGCTAACGAACAGCTCAATCAGTTCTCAAAACGCTGGCAGGCAGAGGTTGAGGCTCTGAACCTTGAGGCCCAGACCCTTTACAAGAACTACCAGAATGAGGCTCTCTTCCTCTCAGAGGAGCAGAAGGCCAAGAAAGAGGATGAGATTGTAGCCAAGGAGAAGCAGGCCAGTGACCTGAAGCGTCAGTATTTCGGCCCGGAGGGAGAACTCTACAAGAAGCAGGAGAGTCTTATGGCTCCCATACAGGATGAGATTTACGAGGCCATCAAGCAGATCAGCGAGGCAGAGGGCTATCAGGCTGTGATAGACCGTTCATCGGCTGCAAGTATGATTTACGCCTCACCAAAGATTGACATCAGCAATGAGGTACTCAAGAAACTGGGTTATTCAAACTAATTGCATATCTTTGCTATCCGTTATGCCTTAATCAGAAACAAAAACAACGCAATAATGAAAAAGACTATTATCATTGCCCTTATGGCAATTCTGCCGTTTGGCGCATTCGCACAGAAATTCGGACATATCAATTCGGCCGATATCATTCCTTTGATGACTGAGTATAAGACAGCCCAGGCAGAGCTTGAGGATCTTCAGAAACAGTACAGGGAAGAGCTCAACTATATGCAGACTGAGTATCAGAAGAAAGAGGATGATTATCTGACCAACCGCGAGTCACTCCCCGAGAGCATACGTACCCGCAGGGAGCAGGAACTTGGCGAGAGCCAGCAGAAGATAGCTCAGTACTATCAGGATTGCCAGGTTAATCTGGAGCAGAAGCAGATGGAACTTCAGAACGGTATCAACACCAAACTTCAGAAGGCTATCCAGGCTGTAGGTGAAGAGGGCGGTTATATCTGCATCTTTGACGTAGCCGGCGGCGGTGTTCCTTATGTAAGTTCTACTCTTACCACCGATGCTACCGAGGCCGTTAAAGGCAAGCTTGGAATAAAGTAATATTCTTTACACTATACAGTTAAGGGGAACCGGCACTATGTCCGATTCCCCTTAATGGCTAAAACTAACCCGATATTATGAAAGTCAGAATCCTTCTTGCTCTAACCTTTGCAAATGCCTTCCTGACGCTCTCAGCACAGGAGGGTAAGTTCGGTTTTATAGATTTCAACGCCACATTGAGACGTATGCCGGACTATATAGAGGCCGAAGCCAACCTCCGTAATATACAGTCAGTATATCAGGATGAACTGGACAGGTCCAAACGGGAATTTGAACGCCAGTACATAGAATTCATGCTGGAGCAGGATCATCTGTCGGCATCAATCGTTGCCAAAAGACAGAAGGAGTTGCAACTGATGATGGACAACAACGTACAGTTCCGGGATGACGTTCAGATGGAACTGGAAGCAAAGCGTGACGAACTGCTCATTCCGCTCCAGAAGAAACTGCTTAACGCAGTACAGGAGGTAAGCACCGAACTGAACCTTGACTATGTGGTGGATACAGGAAAAGGAACCTATCTCTATATAAACCAGGAGAGAGGCGTGGATATATCAGATCAGGTTGGTTCACGGCTCGGTATAGAGAAGAAGGTAGAAAAGGTTGTTGAGGGAGGACAGCCGGTACTCAATGCAGAAGGAAACGACAATAACATAGAACAATGAGCAAGACCATTTTGTCCGAAAAGCCCGGTCCCATCGGTATTTTTGATTCAGGTTACGGTGGTTTGACCATTCTGAAGCATATCCAGAGTGCTATGCCGGAGTATGATTTCATCTATCTGGGAGACAATGCCCGTACCCCTTACGGCACCCGTTCCTTCCAGGTGGTGTATGAATTCACCCTTCAGTGCGTGACCAAGCTTTTTGAGATGGGATGCCATCTTGTGATACTGGCCTGCAATACGGCATCGGCCAAGGCACTGAGAACAATACAGCAGATTGACCTGCCCCGTCTGGATGCCACCCGCAGAGTACTGGGAATAATCCGTCCTACTGTCGAATCCATCGGTGAATTGACCCAGTCACGTCACGTGGGTTTGCTGGCAACACCCGGTACCGTCAAGTCACTTTCCTATCCCCTTGAGATAAACAAACTCTTTCCTGACATTGTGGTTACAGGTGAGTCATGCCCCATCTGGGTGCCGCTGGTTGAATCCGGCGAGTCCCAGTCAGACGGTGCAGACTTCTTTGTAAAGCAGCATATTGACAACCTGCTTGCCAAGGACGGAGAGATAGATACCATCATCCTGGGTTGCACCCACTATCCGCTGCTTCTGGACAAGATTCGCAAGTATGTACCCCAGGGCATTAAGATCATCTCCCAGGGTGAGTATGTGGCTTCATCACTGAAACTCTACATGGAGAGACACCCTGAAATGGATGCCCGCTGCACCAAGGGATCAACCTGCCGCTACTACACCACGGAGTCTCTGGATACGTTCCTTCCCAACGCATCCATTTTCCTGAATTCGGCCGTTGACGCCGATTCAATCACTCTCTGATTTGCGTATGAAACGTCGGGCAATGGGCCCGATGGGACGTACCGACAGGAAACTGACCACAAGAACTGTGATCAGCACAAGTACTATGTCCTGAATCTTGATGCTGACGGGATAGGCATCGACAATGAAATTACCTGCCGTTCCCAGCGATATGAATCCGTATTTCTGCTGCAGGAGCACCGCTATCACGCCAAGTATCAGACCGCCCACCGCGCCTATGAGCGAGATGAGCACTCCGTTGATGATGAATATCCTCTCAACGGTTTTCTGCTCGGCTCCCATGCTCTCCAACAGTCCTGCATCTTTCTGCTTCTCGACCATGAGCATTATGAGTGAACCTATGATATTGAAGCATGAAATGAGCAGTATGAATGTCAGGAACAGGTAAGAGATGAACTTTTCCATCTTGAATACCTTGAATACATCTTTCTGCTGGTGCAGACGGTCCTGAACCTCGAATTCGGGGCCCATCAGTGACTCAAGTTCATGTATTGCCTTACGCAGTGAAGTACCCTCTTTTGTCTTTATCTCCAGGGCCGATGCCTCTCCCTGGCGGTCAGTCAACTGCTGAGCCAGGTCAAGTGACACAAGTACGTAGTTGTCATCATATTTCTCCTGTTCAACGCAGAATACCACGCCCGGCGAGTAGACGCTTGCCTGGTTGAATGAGGTGGCGGGATTGACCGTGCTTACACGTCCCTCTTTCTTGGGAACATACAGATACAGAGGGTAGGCGGGTTTCATTCCGCAGTCCATGCGGTTCATAAGTCCCACTCCCATTATGGCGTAGTGGCAGACCTCATCTTCAAGCATGTAGATGCCGCCGCCCTTGAGCACGTTCTCTATGTTGACCAGGTCATGGAAGTTGTCATCCACGCCCTTGATCATGGTTATCTGCTGTTTGCTCTTGTAACTAATGAGCGCCTGCTCTTCGAGAGAGAAGGAATATACATCGACGAAATCAAGCTGACGTGCCTTGCTGATACGCTCGTCGTCGATACTGAAGAATTTCCTGTTGGCCGATACCACCTTGATCTCAGGATCAAAATCCCTGAACAGCGATTCCACAAGGTCATGGAATCCGTTGAATACCGAAAGGGTGCATATGAGAGCGAACGATGCCAGCATGATACCTGCCACCGATATGGCGGATATCACGTTTATGACGTTGTGGCTCTTCTTTGCAAAGAGATAACGGCGTGCTATGTAGAACGGGAAATTCACTTCTTGAGCAGTTCGTCTATATGGGCCATGTAATCAATGGTCTTGTCAAGGAAGAAACGCAGTTCCGGAATGATGCGGAGTTGATGTCTCACCCTCTGGCCAAGGTCATATCTGATTTCCTTTACGTTGTTGTTGATGTTCTTCACCGTCTCCTCACCCTTTTCAGAAGGGAATATGCTCAGATAGACGCTGGCAATGCTCAGGTCACTGCTTATCTTGACCTCACTGACCGTAATCATCAGTCCTTTGGTGAGTTTTGTCTGATAGAGGAACAACTCGCTCAGTTCCTTCTGGATGAGCCTTGAAATCTTCTGTTGTCTTGTACTGTCCATATCGTGTCTTATTTTTTCCTGATAATTGTAAGGCCGTCACGGATGGGAATCATTGCCACCTCCACGCGGCCATCGGCCCTGACCATGTCGTTGAACTCACGTACAGCCACGGTCTGGGGGTCAGAGTCATACTCTTGTTCTACCACGTGACCGTCCCAGAGGGTGTTGTCGGCAATCATGTAACCGCCGGGCCTGAGATACTCCAGAAGCGATGTAAAGTACCGGGGGTACTCCCTCTTTTCACCGTCCAGGAATATCATGTCAAACTGCAGACCCAGTCCGGGAACTATGTTGAGAGCATCGCCTATATGCAGGTGAATACGGTCTGAATAGGGTGACTTTTCAAAACCTTTACGGATAAAATCCTCCAATTCATCGTCAATTTCAACCGTATGTATCACTCCGCCGTCATCCAGTCCCTCGGCCATGCAGAGTGTGGCATAACCGGTAAAGGTTCCCACCTCAAGGATCAGTTGCGGTCGTATCATTCTGACCAGCATCTTGAGCAGACGCCCCTGAATATGGCCCGATGCCATACGCGGATTGAGCAGTCTGAGGTTGGTCTGGCGGTAGATGTCTCTCAAAAGAGCGCTCTCGGGCTCTATGTGAGCCGATATGTACTCTTCCAGGAGGTCTTCACCCGTATAACCTATACCTTGTCCCGATGTAGCCATAATTTGTTATCTTTGTGCAAAGTTAATCGGTTTTTCTGACAATATGAAACCAATGCTGAACCGATACCGTCAGTACCTGCTGCTGGAGAAGTCGCTGTCGCCAAATACACTTGATGCCTATATGGACGATGCGGGCAAACTGCTGGCATACCTGGAGGACTGCGGTCTGGATGCTGAGAAGGTAACGCTTGATGACCTTCACGGTTTCGCCGCGGCCATGGGTGACCTTGGAATAGCCCCCAGATCCCAGGCGCGTATCATTTCAGGCATAAAGTCCCTGTTCAAGTTCCTGTGCCTGGACGGCTACCGTCAGGATGATCCCAGTGAACTGCTTGAAGCACCCAAGATAGGACGCCACCTTCCCGATGTCCTGTCAGTTGATGAGATTGACAGAATCATCAGCCAGATAGACCTGACCACAAAAGAGGGTCAGCGCAACAAGGCCATGATAGAGACCATGTACAGTTGCGGCCTGCGTGTATCGGAACTCTGCTCGCTTAAGATGGAGGACCTGTTCCTGGATGAAGGTTTCATCCGCGTTACCGGAAAAGGCAGCAAGCAGCGTCTGGTTCCCATATCCGGCAAGGCCATCCATGAGATAGACCTCTATCTGAAGGACCGGTGCCACATTGAAATCAAACCGGGAGCCGAACCGTACCTGTTCCTGAGCATCCGGCGCGGACGTCCGCTGACCCGTGTCATGGTCTTTGACATCGTCAAGAATCTTACCGCAATGGCCGGAATTAACAAAACGGTAAGTCCGCATACCTTCCGTCACTCGTTTGCCACTCACCTGCTTGAAGGCGGAGCCAATCTGAGAGCCATCCAGTGTATGTTGGGTCATGAAAAAATCTCCACAACCGAAATCTATACACACATAGACAGAAGCCGTTTAAGAGAGGAAATTGTGTCTCATCACCCCCGAAATATGTAATAAATTCACATTTTTTGACAAAATCACCTCTTTTTATTAAAAATAATGGGCATAGACCTTTGTATGTATCATTCTTTTTGTAGTTTTGTGCTCGTATGCATTATAGGCAAATACGTTTAACCAACAATTAATAACAAAACTATGACAAAATCTAGTCGTTTTGCGCTCTTTTGCGCAGGTGTCCTGATGCTTGCAAGCTGCAAGAACTTCCAGGTCAAAGAAGAGTATTTCGTAGTAAATCCTAATCCCCTTGAAGTTCAGGGCGGCGAGGTTAACTACACTGTAACCGGTACATTTCCTGAGAAGACTTTCATCAAGAAGGTTGTATGTGTCGCTACTCCCGAGCTCCGTTGGGAAGGCGGTTCAGTTAAGGGTGAGCCTGTAACTCTCCAGGGTGAGAAGATCACTGGCAACAACCAGGTTATCGAGTGGAAGGAAGGTGGTTCATTCACCTACAACGGTAACTTCAAGTATCAGCCCGAGATGGCTAAGTCAGAGCTGTATGTAACATTTGAGGCTACAAAGAAGGGCAAACCCATTGAAGTTGAGCCCGTTAAGATTGCCGACGGTGTTATTTCAACCGCTGAGCTTTATGCCGAGACTGCAAAGGGTGCCAACACCGCAGGTTCAAAGGATGCTTTCCAGCGTATCATCAAGCAGGCTCAGGATGCAAACATCATGTTCGTAATCCAGCAGGCTAACGTACGTTCATCAGAGACCAACAGCGACGCTGTAAAGGCTATCAAGGAGTCTTTGAAGAACTTTGCCGCCGATACCAAGAACTATGCTATTGACAACCTTGAGATTTCAGCATATGCTTCACCTGATGGTGGTTTCAAACTGAACGACAAGCTGGCTGCCCAGCGTGAGAAGAACGCTGCCAACTATGCTAAGAACGAGGTTAAGAAGGCTAAGGCTAACGCTGCTATCGAGTCTAAGTACACCGCTCAGGACTGGGACGGCTTCAAGACTCTTGTTGAGCAGTCAAATCTCCAGGACAAGGATCTCATCATCCGCGTTCTTTCTATGTACGATGATCCCGAGAAGCGTGAGGCCGAGATCAAGAACCTCTCAGCTGTTTACAAGGATCTTGCTGCTGACATTCTCCCGCAGTTGCGTCGTGCCCGCCTGACTCTGAACTATCAGATCATCGGCCGTTCAGACGAGGAGATCCAGGAGGCTTACAAGACTGATGCTTCTGTTCTGAGTGTTGAGGAGCTGCTTTACGCTGCTACCCTGACTGAGGACAAGGCTCAGAAGAAGGATATCTACACCACCGCTTCAAAGAACTATCCTAACGACTACCGTGCATTCAACAACCTCGGTGAGATTGCATTCAAGGATGGAGATCTTGCTACTGCAGAGGCTAACTACAAGAAGGCTCTCGCTATCAAGGCTGACGCTCCTGAGGTTAACACCAACATGGGTCTTCTCTGCCTTGCTCAGAACAAGCCCGCCGATGCTCAGGCTTACTTCGCTAAGGGTGGCCAGAGCTCAGAGAACAACGAGGCTCTTGGTAACATGTACATAGCACAGGGTCAGTACGAGCGTGCTCTGACTGCTCTTAAGGGCAGCAACACCAACGGTGAGGCTCTTGCAATGATCATGACTAAGGATTACGCCGGTGCTCAGAAGGTTCTTGCAGCTGTTAAGAATCCTGACGGCAACACCGCTTACCTGGCTGCTGTAGCTGCTGCCCGCACCAACGATGCTGCTGCTGTAGCTCAGAACCTCAAGAAGGCTGTTAGCCTTGACTCTTCACTGAAGGCAAAGGCACAGAAGGATCTTGAGTTCGCTAAGTTCCAGGATGCTGTAAACGCTCTCTGATTATAGAAGAATAAAACTTTTCGCGTGAACAAATGCCGGAAGATGAACTGACGGCGCTGCTCACTCTAAACAGAATAGACGGACTGGGATGTACAGGAGCCAAATACCTGTATGAACAGTTTGGCAGCGCGCAGGAGATCTTCAGGAATCGCGAACATCTTAAAGAAATCATACCTGGAACCAGCACACAGACCATTGATGCCTTGTGTGGTTCCGGGTATGATTCTTTTATCCGTGAAGAACTTGACTTTATTGAAAAACACGGAATTAGATGCGTAACTATCGCTGATTCTGATTATCCTGCACGTTTGTTGGATTGCCATGATGCTCCCCTTGTTTTGTTTTCTTTGGGTAACGTCAATTACAATGCAACCCGGGTGGTTGGCGTTGTAGGCACCCGTAAGGCCACCGATTACGGTAGGCGTATGTGCCACACCTTTATTAAAGAGCTGCATGACCTGTGTCCTGACATAACCATTGTCAGCGGACTGGCATACGGCATAGATATTGAATCCCACAAGGCTGCCCTTGAAGCCGGATTCCCTACCATAGGAGTGCTTGCCCACGGACTGGATATGATCTATCCGTCGGCTCACAGACCTGTAGCCAAACAGATGCTTTCTGACGGCGGACTGGTTACCGAGTTCATGTCACGGACCACTCCGTTGGGACACAATTTTGTGCGTAGAAACCGTATCATTGCGGGCCTGTCGGACGCTGTGGTGGTAGTGGAGTCTGCTGCCAAGAGCGGATCGCTTATTACTGCCGAAATTGCGGGTAGTTACAACCGTGACTGTTTTGCGTTTCCGGGCAGCGTGGGTGACCCTTACTCTGTTGGCTGCAATGAGCTGATCAGAGACAACAGGGCAAGCCTTATAACATCGGCTTTTGATATGGTCAATGCCTTGAACTGGAAAGTAAAAGGTTCAGGTGAGCCTGCCATCCAGAAGGAACTGTTCCCTGATCTGACTGATCAGGAGGAGAAGGTTTACAGCCGGATAAGACTAAAGGCGCAGGGTGTACATATCAGCACGCTGATGACGGAACTCAACATTCCGTATCCGCATCTTTCTACAATACTTTTCAGTCTTGAAATGAAGGGTCTGATAAAACAGGCTCCGGGATCACTGTGCAAGCCGTTATAGCTTGCGCAGTGAATCCTTGAACTGTGAGGGTGTCATGCCTGTCTCCTGCTTGAAGACAGTGCTGAAGTACTGGCTCTCGGAGAATCCTGTCTCCTCGGCAATGGTACCTACAGACTTGTTGGTCTTGGAGAGCATCTCCTTGGCCACGTCTATCCTTATACGGCGTATGTACTTGTTGGTGGATGCGCCAACCAGGTTGTTCATCTTGTTGAACAGGGTGGTGCGTGACACGTTCATATGGTCCACTATCATATCTACGCCCAGCATGGTGTTGCTCAGGTTCTCGCGGATAAAGCGGTTCAACTTGAGTACGAACTGCTCATCGGCCGCACTGAATGTCTGATCCTCAGAGATTGCTGTAAAGAACGATGTGGCGTACTGACGCTTGATCTCGTATCGGTTCTTTAACTGGCTCCTTATTATCTTGTACAGAAGCTTGGAATCAAACGGTTTGGGCAGGAATGAGTCGGCACCCATCTTGTAACCCATATCCTGGTTCTTGGGATCGCTTCGGGAGGTAAGCAGGATCACGGGAATACTACTTAACTCTAGATCGGTCTTGATTGTCTTACAGAGTTCAAAACCGTTCATGCGGGGCATCATGATGTCGCTGACTACTACGTTAGGCATACGCTGGCGTATCAGATCCAGGGCCTCCTTACCGTCATGGGCCGTGTAGATGGTCTTGAACAGTGAAGAGTACTCATCCTTGATGAACTGCAGTATGTCATCCTGGTCATCGACAATGAGCAGTGTCATGCTCTTGGTGTCAAAATCAACCTCCTCAGTCTGAGCGGGCACCTCAATGTTTCCAAAGTCAGTCGGCTCAGTCATAACAGGCATCTGAGGCTTGGCTGGTGCGGTATGGTACTTCTCGCCCAGACTGTCCGGTATCTGAATGGTAAAGGTTGATCCGGGACCGTTATTCTTTTCGGCTGTGATGGAACCGTCAAGCAACTCTATGAGACGTTTGGCGTGTGTCAGTCCGAGTCCGTAGCCGGGAATGTTCTCATTCTCCCTGTAGTAGCGTTTGAACAGTTCCTCGGGGCGGCAGGTGAATCCGCGGCCTTCATCATGGAACTTTATCCAGATATATCCCTTTTCATGACCGGTTGATACGGTGATGGTTCCGGTATCACTGTACTTGATGGCATTTGACATGATGTTGTTGACTGCGGTCTCAACCATCTTGATATCCATATCCACCTTGCCAAGGTCCGGCATAGGATTGAATTCTGTCTTCAGGCCCTTGGAGTAACAGTCAATCTTGAAGTCCTCCAGTATCTTGCCGAGCCATTCGTTCAAATCTATCTGTTCTATGGAGATGTCGTTTCTGGTGATGTCATTGGTGCCCTTGTCAAGAATGGTGTTAACCATATCTGTCATCTTCTGTACCTGATTGAAGATGCGTTCCAGACGTTCATAGTCAGCACCTTTGACTGTCTTCTCCTCGAGCATGTCCTTTACGGGATTGTATATAAGCGACAGCGGTGTACGCAGTTCATGAGCCAGGTTGGACATGAGTGATATCTTGTCATCCTTGTGCTTGTTCTCCTGGGCGTTCATGGCGCGATCCATATCAATCTGCTTGAGACTGATTCCTACCTTTGATATGGTCACGCTTATGGATATGATTATGACTAATATGAGCAGATATGCGGGAGCGGTCATGATGAACGGGCGTGCCACATTGTAGGATAGAATCTCCAGCGGCTCGCTCCATCCCTGAATGGTTCTCTGGCTTACCGTAAGGGTAAATGATCCGTGGGTGGACTTGGGAATTGAGTACTCCGTGCTGTTGGTTATGGATTCCGATACAGGGAACGGACGTCCTTTCTTAAGCAGAACATACTTGAGTGATAAGGGTCTGGTAGGATCAAACTGGTCTATGGCAACATGAACGTTCAGAAGGGAGAACTTGTTGGGGATTGCAAGAGCCTTGTCCTGTTTGTTGCCTGTACTTTCATAGATTGTACCGTCCAGCACGATCTTGGTCAGACACATAGGTGAAGGATTGCTGTTTAAGCGCATGCTTACGTCATCGGGATTGATGACGATAAAACCTGAAGTGTTGGGGAAATAAACATATCCCTTCCTTGAAACGATAGAGAAACCGGGAAGGAAATTCAGTATCGTTCCGCAGTCTCTGCCGTAATAGGTGTAAGGATCCTTGAAATCCTTGTCATTGGTGTCAATCATTATCATGAATGACTTGTCTGTGGCAACCCAAAGGTGGTCATGACGGTCCATTGACATGGAGAGGAACACTCCGTAGTCCTTGTTGTCCATAACCTTGGAGAGCTTGTTGGCTCTGGGGTCATAGTTTATTATTTCGTCCGGAGAGCAGGCCCAGATAATACCGCGTGAATCCTCTACCACGTTTGTAATATCGCTCTGGTCATCTTCGGGAGACTGGAATACAAGACGTGCCAGAAGGGTCCTGTAGTCAATCTCATAGATACATCCGTTGCAAACTACCGTTGCGTGTGACGGACGTTCCTTGACATCCAGCACCACACCTCTGTTTTCCTCTCCGTTTTTCTGGAGGAAAATCTCACGGACTTCCTTGATAGCACGGCGGTATATGAAATGACGTCCGTTGCAGTTGAACAGCATTATATCGCCGTCAGGGGTGGTTATGGTCTTGAGATTGGTCAGTCTTGATGATGAGATGTTGATACCTGCATCGGCCATGAAACGGGCGGGTGAAATCCTTCCTGTTCTCTTGTTGAAAAGGAACAGTCCCTGTGAACGGTCTGTTATGAGCAGGTTCTCATTGTCAAAACTGCAGATTCCGGAAACCCTCATTCCTTCAGTTGAGGGATAAAAGGTCTGAGTCTCGGACTCTTCATTATACTTGCTGAGTCCGAATCCCGCAGAACCGAACCAGAATGTTCCGTCGTTCTCCTGATATCCGGAAATGGGAATACTGTATGTCTCGGCTCCGTGATCCGGAATACTGTTGTTTATGTTATGGAAGAATGAACGTTTCAGGGTTACCACTCCACGATGAAGTGTTCCCAGAATGAGTTCGTTCTCCTGGGTGTTAACCAGGGCACACAATACATGAAGGGGTTCAATTTTACCAAAAGGCTGCTCATCGTACTTTCCGGTCTTGCGGTTCAGAACCGATACTCCGCTTTCGGCGGCACAGATAAGAAGGGTGCTGTCGGTGAGTTCGGCCAGGTATGTGATGTTTTCCTCTGAATGGCTGGAAGCAGGGGAGTTATAATGGGCTATCATGTCAAACCCCGATTTCACATAGTATCCTGATATTCCCTTGTCCTTGTATGCAATCCACAGAATATCCTTGGAGTCTATGAATGCAGTACGGCTTATCATGTTGTATCCGAGCGGATCCATATGTGTAAGAGCGCCTGTCGAGGTGTTGAGATGGTAAATACCGCGGTCATCCTCAACAAGTAGTAACTGGCTTGGGTCATCTGACACCTTGAGTATCTTGGTAAAGTGGAACTGACGTTCTGAAGGGAACTGGGCAATCATCTGTGTGGTGCAGGTATTCATATCATACAGCATCACAGCACCAAGCGGCATATTGTAGAAGTAGGCCGAATCACCTACCATCATTATATATTCTGTTCGCAGGATTTTGCCCTCATAGGTGACAAGACGTGTAGAGTCGTTTTCAGCATCAAAATCAATGATATGGTTGGTGGTAGCCAGGATGGCACGTCTGGAACAGCCTATAGATATGACATCGCCGGTAACTATGTCATCCTTGCCTACGGTGAAATACTGGTACTGACGTATTGTTCCGTTTGAAATCAGGTTGGCACCATTGGTGGTTCCTACCCAGAGTCTTCCGTAGTAATCCCTGGCAAAAGACCTGACGGCATTGCAACTCAGACCTTTGTCAATGGATATCTGTACCTGTTGGGTGTAAAACGCACTTGCGGTCAGACAGGTTAATGCAGATAACAGTAATGTCAGAAACCTCTTTTTCATATGGCCGATAATCTGTGATTGTTGTGCTAATGTAGTAAAAAAATAACTTATTGTTCCCTCATGTCCTCCAATGTCTTGCCTGTCTCACGCTTGAATGCCTTGTTCATGGCATCTACGCTGGTAAAGCCGGTCTGCTTTGCTATGGATTCCACATCCTCGTCAGTACCGGTCAGTTTATCCTTGACGATGCTGACCCTGAATCTTGTCAGATAATTGGACAGGTCTGTACCGAGCAGTCCCTTCATCTTGCGGTTCATCATTACGCGTGTCATACCCGTCTGCTTGAGTATGTAGTCCTCATTGAGTGACGGATCAGAGATGAACTGCTCAATCAGGGAGTTGAGTGAGCCTATGAACTCCTCGTCAGTTACGCTGAAGGTCTGATCTGAACTCATCTTGCTGAAGAATCCAAAGTTGTACTGACGCTTTATCTCAAACCTTCCGCCAAGCTGGCTTCGGATAATGGTGTTCATCTGCTTGAAGTCATACGGTTTGGGGATGAATGCATCGGCACCCATCTTGTAACCCAGACTCTTGTTGCGCTCGTCGCTGCGTGAAGTAAGGAGTATGACCGGAATATGACTGATGTCAAGGGTGCTCTTGATATAGCGGCAGAGTTCAAATCCGTCGGGTTCGGGTATATCGATATCACTTACCACAAGGTCTATGTCCGTACTGTTCAGCAGAGTTACGGCGTCATTTCCACTATTGGCAGTGTGGATCATCCTGAACATACTTTCAAACTCTTTGCAGAAGGAGTCTGCCATCTCATTGTCGGCACAGACATACAGGACAGTCATATCGTTGGTATCGAAATCCTGGGCCATACCCTCCAGCATGCTGTCGGGAGTATCGTCTGCAGCGGACTTGGATTTACGGGCTGAGTCTGATGCCGAATGTGAAGAGGGGTTTTTCTTGCCGGGGGCCGACGGGAACTCCATGAAGAAGGTAGAACCTGCTCCGTCCTCGTTGTTGAAAGCCGACATGATACCTCCTATAAGACTCAACTGCAGTCTCGCATAGGGGAGTCCCAGACCGTATCCGGGTATTGAACTGTCCACATTGTCCCTGTAATAGCGCTTGAAAAGGTCCTCGGGGTCACATGAGAATCCGCGTCCCTGGTCCTTGACCGATACACGTATGGTGTCGCCCGTCTTCTGAGTGCTGACAATGATGGCTGTTCCGGGGTTGCTGTACTTGATGGCGTTGTTGACCATATTGGAGAGTCCGGTCTCAATGATTCTCTTGTCGATGGATACCATGCCTATGGAGTTGTCCATGATGAACTTGAGGCTGAATCCCTTGCCGTAACAGTCAATACGGTAATCCTCCAGCAGGAAGTTGAGCCACTCGTTAAGGTTAACCTCCTCAATAAGTATATCGGCCTTGTTGACATCGGCACGGCTGCTGTCCAGGATCATGTTGACCATTACTGTCATCTTGTTGACCTGGTTGAATATACGCTCCATACGTTCGTAATCGATACCGTCCACTGATTTCTCCTGCAGGAAATCCTTTACGGGGTTGTATATGAGCGAGAGCGGCGTGCGCAGCTCGTGGGCTATGTTTGAAAGGAACGCAATCTTGTCTTCGCGGTTCTTGATGTCCTGGGCAGCAATGGCCTTCTCCAAGCGGTTCTTCTCCCTGTTGCTTGAGAACCGGGCAATTGAATAACCGAATATCAGCAACACCAGAAGTGCCGAGAGGACACCCGGTACGGTTCCCAGGAAGTGTTTGGGAACCCTGAAGGTGAGTATGGTCTGCGGCTCGCTGAGTCCTTTTCGGTAAGCCTGTCTGATTACTACGTTGTATGTTCCGTAATCCAGTTTGGGGATGGTTATGGTGGTTCCGGTAGTGCTTACGGCCCTAACCAGTATGTTATCCCTGTAGATGTTGTAAATGATGAGGTGTGGATAGGTGGGGTTGAATGAGTTTGCCGAGAATTCCAGGTTCAGTTCCCTGTATTTTGTGGGCAGTCTCAAGGGCGTGTTTACGGAGTTCCGTATCTCCTGTATTGAATAATCCTTTTTCTCGGTATGGGCAGCCGTGCAGATGACATCAACGGGCGGAGTGTCAATCATAAGCGAACTGTTGGTGTTGATGGTCACCATGCCTATGTAGTTGGGGAACAGGACTATGCCGGATCTGGTGCAGAGGGAGAATGAGTTCAGGAACCGCGAACTGGGCACGCCGTCTTCAATGGAGTATAGCAGAAGTTCCTTCTTAGAGGGATCATACATCTGGATGTACTCATTGGTGGTAGTGAACCATATCCTGTCCCTGGTGTCAACGGCTATGTTCAGGAATCGGCCGTTTCCCCATGTCTCTACAAGAATCTCGTCAAAGTTGGAACGGGGATCATAACGATGCAGTCCGTCCGGTTCGGTAAAGAAAAGATCTCCCTTTGAATTGGGCTCAAGAGAGGTGATGTTGTGTATGACTTTATCCTTGTTCTGGTAGATACACCTGCTTTCAAGTGAGGAATAGTTTATCTCTATGATGGTTCCCCTGTAAGTGACGTATACGGCATACGGAGTGGAGCAGACATTCTCTATGAGTCTGATTTCCTCATTATCCTGTGAGAACAACAGCAGTTCCTCAATTTTTGCAGTGTTTTTGCGGTAGACGTAATGGTGTGAACTGAAGTTGAATATAAAGACATCTCCGTTGTCGGCACGGGCCAACTGTACGTTCCTTAGGTCTGCATATGAGGGTGTGGGGATATCGGGATAACGTGAAACACGTTGCATGACCCTGTTCTGGATGCGGTTAAAGAAGAGCAGTCCCATCTTTTCATCCGCTATCAGGAAAACGTTATCATCATCAATGGGACACATGGAGACAATCTTCAGTTTCTCAGTACCTTTCAATACGGTACTCTGCTGGTTGACAGGGTCTATCCTGGTCAGACCGTTGCCCATGGTAGCCAGTATTACGGTACCCTCAGGTTCTTCCAGGGCCGATATGTAGTTTTCAAAACCCAGTATTCCTTCTTGATACTCGTAAAGATGACGTATCTGGCCGATAAACGTCTTCTTGACGGATATGAGTCCGTAGCCGGCCGTGGCGTAGAGGGTCTCACGGTCCTCGGAGTTTACCAGTGTGGATGTGACGTTCTTAAGGGTGTTTACAACCTCCACGCTGACCTTGTTATTGTCAATGATGTTGCTTCTGTCTATGATGCATATGCCTGCATCCGAGTGGGCTGTCAGCAGGTTTCCGTTGGGAAGCGGTGTGATGAGTGAGATGTCATCCGAAAGAAGTCCTACGGTAAAGGTGTCATATTGGGCTACCTTCTCAAAGTTGCCGTTTATGTAGTATCCTTTCAATCCTTCAGAAGGCACTGAGAGCCATATGATGTTACTCTTGTCTATAGCCGTGGCTTTGGCTATGATGGGGCTGTCTGTTCCCGGTACGTGTTCAATAGTCCCTGTGTTACGGTTGAACCTGTAGAGACCCAGTTTGTCATCGGCAAGGAAGATGATGGAGGCATCTGATTCGGAGCGCAGGATCTTTACAAAATCAAAGTCTTCCTTATCGGGAAACGAGGCAACCATACTGCATTCCGAACTCTCCATGTCAAATGAGAAGAGCGCATGTATGTTGGGGTCATAGAAGGTGGCCACATCTCCTTCAAGCAGCAAATCCTTGGTCTTGAGAATGATGTCGTTGTATTTGAGCGTAACCGCGAACTTGTTTTTGTGGTCATAGCAAAGGATACGGTCCTCGGATGCCAGCAGGATGTTCTCTGTACAGACTATGCTGTTTACATTACCCAGCATGACAAGTCCTCCTTCAGAAACTATTTCCCTGATATTGGTGACGGTACCATTGGATATTACGGATAGTCCTACGTCAGAACCTACCCACAGACGGCCCAGCCTGTCTTTTGCAAGTACATTGAGAGTCTGGCTTTCAAGTCCGTTGCCTATGGTGCTTTGGGATATGGACAGACCGCCTGCCGCCCAAAGCAGAGAGGTGTATAGTATTGCGAGTGATACAGCAAAGATTCTCCTCATATTGTAATGCCCTTTATATCACTACAAAACTAAACAAATGCGCCATTAAAAACAAGAGCGTGCGGATATTTTCCGCACGCTCCTGATATAAAGGAAAACTGTTTTTATCAGAGGTTGGGGTTGTACTTCTTCCACTCGCTTACTGCGGGGAGTACGCCAAGTGAGATAACCTCGTCACGCATAGCCTGAAGATGCTTGTAGCTGGCCTCGATGTCAGCCATCTCAGTAGCGGTACCCTTAACGTCAGTGTAGTGAACGCCGGTAGCGTCGATGGTTGAAGGCATAGCCATCATTACGTTCTGGAACTGTGAGTTGTTTACGTAGCAACCTGCAGGCCACTCGAACTTCTCACCGCCCATGGCAGCACCGATCATCTCGATTGAAACGAATGAGGGGCTCTGGAATGATGAACGTCCGCGAAGCTCAATGATCTTGGCACCGCCCTTGATAACATCCTGCTTCATCTGTGCCCACTGCTCGTTTGTAAGAGCGGGTGTGCCGATGATATCGGTCAGAGGCTTGCCGTCAACCTTTGCGGTTGATGCGAACACTGCCATCTGCTCACCGTGACCGCCGTATGTGCGTGCGGTTGTAACCTTGTCCTGAGCAATACCGAAGTGCTTGGCAAGTGCGCTCTGCAGACGTGTTGAGTCAAGAGCAGCAAGAGTGGTGATCTGTGAAGGTTTCAGACCTGAGTAAACCAGAGTTACCAGACCGGTGATATCGGCCGGGTTGAAAATGATAACGCAGTGCTTCAGGTCAGGGCAGTATGTCTTGATGTCCTTACCCAGCTGCTCGGCGATCTTGGCGTTGCCAACCAGCAGATCCTCGCGGGTCATACCGGCCTTACGGGGAGCACCACCTGATGAAACCATGTACTTGGCATCCTTGAAAGCCTCTTCAACCTTGTCGGTGAAGGTGATGTTGACACCGGGGAATGAGCAGTGACGGAGTTCCTCAACTACACCCTCCAGACCGGGAAGATAAACATCATAAAGGCAGATGTTTGATGAAAGGCCCATCATAATGGCTGTCTGAGCCATGTTTGATCCGATCATACCGGCTGCGCCAGAGATGACCAGTTTCTCATTTGTCAAAAACTTCATAGCTGTTTTAAGTATATAAGTCCGTTATTTTTGTCTTGGACCACAAAAGTAATCAATTAGTTGTTTGATTGGTATATAAATTCAGAAAAGTTGCACTATTTTAGCACCTGAAAAAAACATATCCGGATATGGCAATCATCAAATCAGTAAGAGGCTTTACCCCAGAAATCGGAGAGGATTGTTTCCTTGCCGATAATGCCGCAATCATAGGTGATGTGGTAATAGGAGAGGGGTGCAGCATATGGTTCGGAACGGTACTTCGCGGCGATGTCAACTCCATCCGCATAGGTAACGGGACCAACATACAGGACGGCACGGTAATCCATACTCTCTATCAGCGTTCCACTACAGTTATTGGCGATAACGTATCGGTTGGCCATAACGTTACCATCCATGGTGCCGAGATCAAGGACAACGCCCTGATAGGAATGGGATCAGTTGTTCTGGATCATGCCGTAGTGGGTGAGGGTGCCATTGTGGCTGCCGGATCAGTTGTGACCGGTAAGACGGTGATTCCGCCCCATACCCTTTGGGCAGGCGTTCCGGCCAAGTACATAAAGGATGTGGATCCGGCTCAGGCTGAGGAGATGAATCAGCGCATTGCCCGCGACTATCACATGTACGCCAGCTGGTACAAATAAGCTATCCAGCTGATTCAGGGTCAGACCCCTTTGCGTCGTAACAGAAGCAGCTATAAGAGCAACCTTTCATACGACGCAAAGGGGTCTGACCCTAAAAGCTAGTCGAGCCTTATCTCGCCTAGGATGAAAAGGCTAGTCGAGCCCTATCTCACCTAGTATTCTATCTGAGGTGCCGCTGCTGCTGCGCACATAGTCACCTGCGTTCTTGCCGGCTTTCTTGAGGAATCCCGGATCACTGATGAACTTGTCAATCAGGATACGCAGCGAGTAGGCATCGGTTATCTCAAAACCACCTTTGAGTTGCTTGAGTTCCTGAGCCTCGCGGAAACGCTGGTTGTTGGGGCCGAAAAGCACCGGTATGTCAAATACCGCAGCCTCCAGCACGTTATGTATTCCAACTCCGAATCCGCCGCCGATATATGCGATGTGCCCGTAGCGGTAGATCGATGAGAGCATTCCGAAGCAGTCTATGATGAGGGTGTCATAACCCTTGATATTCTCTAATGTGGCCTTTGAGAGGCGTATGTAATCACGTCCGTTGAGACGGCTTTCAATCTCCGCCAGATGCTCCTCATGAATCTCATGGGGTGCAATTATGAGTTTCCAGTCGGGTTTGGTCAGGAAGTAGGGGATGAAGAGTTCCTCATCGGCCGGCCATGAACTGCCTGCTATGAATGTGGGATCTCCGTTTACGAATTTCTCTATAACCGGGAACTGTCTGGACGCTGCGGCAACTTCAAGCACACGGTCGGCACGGGTATCGCCTACAATTGAGACATCGGTTATGCCGATGCTCTTGAGCAGATCCTTGGAGTGACGGTCCTGGACAAACAGGTGCTTAAAGTATGTGAGAGCCTTGGCATATGCCTTTCCGTACCACTTGAAGAACAGCTGGTTGTCACGGAATATTGACGATACGCTGAATATCTCTATATTTCTCTTGTATAGTCCCCTGAGGAAGTTGGGCCAGAATTCGTATTTGATGAAGAAGGCCTTCTCTATCTTGATGTTATCCAGGAACCTGCGGACATTCATTGGAGTGTCAAACGGGATGTAGCAGACAATATCGGCACCCTTGTAATCCTTGCGTACCTCATAGCCTGAAGGCGAGAAGAATGTAAGCAGGATCCTGCACTCGGGATGCTTGCTGTGGATTCTCTCAATAAGCGGACGTCCCTGCTCAAATTCACCCAGTGAGGAGGCGTGAAACCACAGGTATTTGGATTGCGGATCCACCTGACTCCTGATGGTGTCCAGGATATGGTTGTGTCCCTTAATCAGAAGACGGGCCTTCTTATTGAATAATGACGCTATATTTATACACAGCGCATACAAGTAAATGCCGATTGTGTAGATAATCATCTCTTGTTTGATGTCAGGAAAGTTCAGAAATGGCCTTGCGGGCACGTCTTAAAGTCTCTTCACGTCCCAGGAAATCTGTGATGCAGAATATCTGCGGACCCATGGCTGCTCCTACAAGAGTTACACGCAGGGCGTTCATCACCTTACCTGTAGCATAACCTTTGGAGGCTATCCATTCCATTACCTTGGGCTCAAGCGTCTCACCGTTCCAGTCAGGCTGGGCCTCCAGGAAATCGCACAGTTCGGCAGTGGTCTTGGGAGCCTCGTCCTTCCACCATTTCTTGAGTGACTTCTCATCAAACTGTGTAGGAGCCTGGAACAGGTATGAGCAGTTGTCCCAGAGTTCACCTACAAAATTGACGCGGTTCTTGACCAGACCTACGGCAGTCTCCACACGCTCCATGGGAGCCTTTACACCGTGGCTTTCAAGAATGGGATTGAAAAGTTCCGCAATCTCGCGATCGCTCTTGAGCATTATGTATTCGTGGTTGAACCACACGAGTTTCTGATAGTTGAAACGGGCACCGGCCTTGCTGCACTTTTCAAGGTTGAACAGGTCAACCATCTCATCCATGGTCATAATCTCACGGTCATCACCCGGGTTCCATCCCAGCAGGGCCAGGAAGTTTATGACAGCTTCGGGAAGATAATCCTTCTCGCGGTAGCCCGATGAAATCTCGCCGGTCTTGGGATCATGCCACTCCAGGGGGAATACGGGGAATCCCAGACGGTCTCCGTCACGCTTGCTCAGTTTGCCGTTACCCTCAGGCTTGAGCAGCAGGGGCAGGTGTGCAAACTGCGGCATTGTATCCTCCCAACCGAATGCACGGTACAGAAGAACGTGCAAAGGAGCGGAGGGTAGCCACTCTTCGCCGCGGATTACATGGGTGACCTCCATCAGGTGGTCATCGACAATGTTTGCCAGATGATATGTGGGGAGTTGGTCGGCTGACTTGTACAGGACCTTGTCATCCAGAACCGATGAGTTTATGGTAACCTTGCCGCGGATAAGGTCATCGACCTCTACCTCCTGATCGGGTTCAATGAGAAAACGTACCACATACTGATTGCCTGCCTCAATGAGAGCCTTGACTTCATCGGCCGGCATGGTAAGTGAGTTGCGCATCTGACCGCGGGTGGCGGCGTCATACTGGAAATTGGGAATCTCTGCACGCTTGGCCTCCAGTTCAGCGGGGGTGTCGAAAGCGATGTATGCCTTGCCTGCCTCAAGCAGCTGGTCAACATACTTCCTGTAGATCTCCCTGCGCTCCGACTGACGGTAGGGACCGTAGTTGCCGCCAAAGGAAACACCTTCGTCAAACTTGATTCCTAGCCAGCGGAAAGCCTCAAGTATATATTCCTCAGCACCCGGCACAAAGCGGTTGCTGTCAGTATCCTCTATTCTGAAAATAAGGTCGCCTCCGTTTTTGCGGGCGAACAGGTAGTTGTAAAGTGCAGTGCGTACGCCTCCGATGTGGAGCGGTCCCGTAGGACTGGGCGCAAAACGCACCCTGACGCGGCGGCTGCCTGAATTGTCTGTCATCTCTTTCGTTTTAGCGGTGCAAAATTAATCATTTTATCATGAAAAAGCCTTATTTTTACAAGCCAACAAAGTAGTATAATCTTAATGAATGATAAAAGACGCTTTCTAAAGAGCAACCGTAGTCTTCTGGTCATATTGTCAGTGGTTTCGGCTCTGCTTACCGTATACTTCATGCCGGCTCACAGGCAGGAGAAATATACCTTCACGGTGGGTAAGCCGTGGACCTATGACGTGCTCATAGCACCCTTCAACTTCTCCATCCAGAAGAGTGATGAGGTGTGGCAGGCTGAAGCAGACAGTGTCAAGGCCTCTTTCGCCCCCTATTTCAGCCGGAATGCAAGCGTAAGCGAGACGGCTCTGGCAGAGTTTGACAGATTCTACAAAGACAGTCTGAGCAAGGTGGTATGGGAGGAATCATATCAGGCCCTGCGCCGTCGCCTTGAGAAGGTTTACCGTGACGGAATAATATCAACTTCCGATGAGGAGGTCCTTTCGGGCAAGCGGTTGTTCCGCGTTTATGAAGGCAACACCTCATCGTTCGTACAGACTTCAAGCGTTCGCAGTGTAAGGGATGCCTACCGTCTGGTCACCGATGCCGAGATGTATGTGTATGACCGATACACGCTCCTGCAGCACAACCTTGAGCAGTATATCCAGCCCAACCTGGTATATGACGAGTCCCGCTCGGAGGCTGACCTGACATCACAACTTAACGAGATATCACATTACCGCGGAATGGTTGTAGAGGGCCAGAAGATAATTGACCAGGGTGAGATTGTTGATGAGCAGAAGAGCAACATCATCAACTCGTACCTGAACATTGTCAATGAGAAGAACCAGTCCAAGCGCTTTGAGATGCTGACCTGGGCAGGACGCGGCCTGTTTGTGCTGCTCTGCTTCCTGGTACTGTTCATCTACCTGAGCCTGTACCGCATAGACGATATAGAGAACCGTTCCATACTCTGGTTCCTGTTTGGTTCCATCTCACTGTTTACGGTTTCAATGGGACTCTACTGCCAGTACTCAAGCTGGAGCATATTCCTGTTCCCCTGCTCAATGCTGGCCATCATGCTGCGCATATTCCTGGATTCCAGGACGGCCTTTACCGGATATATGGCGTTCGTGCTCTCCACGTCGCTCATAGTCTCCATGCCATATGAGTATGTGCTGTTGCAGTTCCTGGCCGGTCTGACCGGTATCTATTCGCTCAAGGAACTCTCGCAGCGCTCGCAGATACTCCGTACCTGCCTGCTCATATTCATATCGTACAGTCTGGTATGGACCGCTTTCCAGATGACCCAACTGGAGAATATCCGTGATATAGACCCGCTGATATTCCTCTACTTTGCCATCAACTGCATAGTCATCCTGCTGGTTTATCCGCTGCTGTTCGTGATAGAGAAACTGTTCGGATTCACATCGAACGTGACACTGATAGAACTCTCCAACATCAACAATCCGCTGCTTCGCGAACTCGCCGAGAAGGCTCCGGGCACATTCCAGCACTCAATGCAGGTATCCACCCTGGCATCCGAGGCTGCCACCCGCATCAAGGCCAGCCCCCAGCTGGTACGTACCGCCGCCCTTTATCACGATATAGGCAAGATGGACAACGCCCCCTTCTTTACCGAAAACCAGAACGGCGTCAATCCGCATGACAAACTGACCCCGCAGGAGAGTGCCCGCATCATAACCGGTCATGTGGAGAAAGGTCTTGAACTGGCCGATAAGTACGGACTGCCCGAATCCATACGCGGTTTCATAGCCTCGCATCACGGCAAGGGTGTGGCCCGGTATTTCTATATCAAGTACAGTCAGGATCATCCAGATCAAGTGCCCGATCCGCATGATTTCAGTTATCCCGGTCCCAACCCCTACTCCAAGGAGACCGCCGTGGTAATGATGGCCGATGCCGTCGAAGCCGCTTCACGCAGCCTCAAGGAGTATACTGAAGAGAGCATAGGTGAACTTGTGGACAAGATAATTGACACCCAGGTTCAGGAGGGTTACTTCCAGGACTGCCCCATCAGCTGGCAGGACATAAAACGTGTAAAGGAGACTTTCAAGGAGAAACTCCGCACCATGTACCACACCCGTATCAGTTACCCTGAGGCTACTGTGGGTCCGGATCAAAAGAAACAGTAATTCCGCTTACATTCTGCGACAGGGTGTTGTCCAGTGCTTTGGACAGCAGCGCACGGCTTTTGTCTACCGTGATTTCAAGCGGCAGTTTTATGATTATGCGCCGTATGTACCTGTACATGACCTTTGCAACGGGAGGAGCATCGGGTCCCAACACCTTGTCCTCACCCAGCACTGACGCCAGTTGCCCTCTCAGTATCAGGGCGGCACGGTCTACCTCATCGGGCTTAACGCCTTTCAGGGATATGGAAATGATTCTGGAGTAGGGGGGATATAGGAATGCGTTGCGCTCCTCCATCTGGTTTTGAAAGAACGACTCGTAGTCATTCCTGCGAACCAGGTTCATGACGGGTGCATCGGGCTGGCGGGTCTGTATTATTACCTTACCGGGAACATCCTTGCGTCCGGCACGTCCGGCCACCTGAGCCATCAGCTGGTATCCGCGTTCGGTCGATCGGAAATCAGGATAACTCATCATGGAGTCGGCCTGCAGTATGCCCACCACGCTGACCCGGTCAAAATCCAGTCCCTTGGATACCATCTGCGTTCCTATCAGGATGTCGGTGCGTCCCTCCTGGAAATCCTCCAGTATGCTCTCATAACCGCTCTTGGCCGAATCCAGGTCAAGACGTGCGCAGCGTGCCTGCGGGAACAGGGCCGATACCTCTTCCTCAATCTTCTCGGTACCGAAACCGCGGCTGCGCAGCCTGTTGCCGGAGCACTCGGGACACACGGCCGGGACACGGTAACTGCGGCCGCAGTAGTGGCATGTAGCGGTATTCAGGCTCTTATGGAAGGTAAGGCTCACGTCACAGCAGTCACATTTCTGTACCCATCCGCAGTCGGGGCACTCAACCGTGCCGGCATATCCGCGGCGATTGTGGAAGAGTATCACCTGACGGCCGTTTTCAAGAGCCTCTCTTATGCTGTCAATCAGTTGCGGGGAGAAGAGTCCCTGCATGTACTTCTTGCGTCTGAGTTCAGCAGTGTCCACAATGACTATCTCCGGCATACGGATACCGCTGTAACGCTCTTTCAGCGTTACCAGTCCGTATTTGCCCGATACGGCATTGGAGTAACTCTCCAGAGCAGGAGTGGCACTGCCAAGCAGTGTCTTGGCCCCGTAGATGGAGGCCAGCATGATGGCGGTATTGCGCCCGTGGTAACGGGGTGAGGGATCCTCCTGCTTGAAACTGGGTTCATGCTCCTCATCCACGATAATCAGCCCCGGATTCTGCAGAGGCAGCAGTACCGCTGATCGTGCTCCCAATATCAGTTTATAGGGATGGTCACCGGTAAGTCGGTTCCAGACCTCTACCCTTATATTGTCCCTGCATCGGGAGTGGTAGACGCACATATCGTCACCGAATACCCTCTGCAGCCTGTGCTCAATCTGGGTTGTAAGGGCAATCTCAGGCAGCAGGTAGAGAACCTGCCGGCCCTTGCTTATCTGCTCTTTGATAAGATGGATATATATCTCGGTCTTGCCGCTTGATGTCACACCGTGCAGCAGGCATACGTTCTTGCTCCTGAAGCATTGGTGTATGCCGTCCAGCGCCTTCTGCTGCGCCTCGCTCAGGGGTGCCGGCTCTATGAGCGAGCCCTTGAACTGGGGCAGACGTCCTGTCTCCACCTCATAGGTCTCAAGTATTCCGTTATCCTGGAGTGCCTTGAATGACGATGCTGACTTGGATGCGTCAATGAGTGTCCTTTTGGTGACAGGCCTTGTCTGTGCATCCTCATCCCTGATTCCAGACAGATCCAGGAACCGCTCGTACAGTTCCTTCTGCTTTACCGCTGTCTTGCCGAACCGGGGAGCGCGGTTGGCACCAAGCCTTACGAATACCGTTATCCGGGGTTTGAAAGCCTGCTCCTTTGCACTTGAATCGGGTCGCAGACCTGATGGCAGGGCTGCCTTGAAGACATCACCGGGAGAGCACATGTAATATTTTCCTATCCACTCCATGAGTTTCATCTGACCGGGCAGGAAAGAGGGGGTGCTTTCGTCAAGCACGCTGATTATCTCCTTCACCTCATGGAGCGTGGGCCTTACGTTATGGGTCCTTACAATCAGGCCTGTCAGGCGCCGGCCCTTGCCGAAAGGTACATAAACCCTTGCCCCGGGCACCGCAAGGGGCTCCAGGCTGACCGGTACGCTGTAGGTGAACAGTTCGTTCAGGGGTACCGGAAGGATTATGTCGGCATACATGCTCATCGGTCCCGTAAAGGTATAAAAAAAGACCGGCTCCCGTTTAGGGGAACCGGCCTCAATATGTGACTCTTTTTCAGAATGTCCAGGTGAGTGAGAACTGGAGTGTGCTTGACTTGAAGTCAACAGGTTCATTGTCAAGTGCAGAACCGGGGGTGGGGTTCTCAATAACCTTTACGGCACCCTCCTTTGATACGGGGATGTTGTAGTTTACACCGGCCTGGATATGGTTGATCAGTTTCACACCGGCACCTACGTTGATACTCCATGAGCTCTTCTCAAGGGCAAAGTCCTTAACCTCGTTTCCGTCCTTGAACTTGGTGTTCAGGTCACCGATCTTGAAATCCAGCTGAGGACCTGCTGCAAAGTAAACGGCAGCAAAGTTGCCAAGACCCAGTGAGTACTTGAGTGAAAGGGGAATTGCGATTGACTGATTCTTCATTGTAGTGGTATCAGGAAGTTCAATACCCTTCTGTGAATAGAGAGCGGCAACGTCAACACCGATACCTATGATAGGAACCTGAAGTTCAGCCATCGGACCGAAGAAGAAACCTGTGTAGCTGTCCTTGCTTGCTGCAGACTCCTTGGTTACTTTAGTAATGTCATTGTTTACAAGATTCACACCACCGCGCAGACCCCAGCTGAACTGAGCAGATGCGGGGATGAATGAAAGCAGTGCAAGACTGCAGACGATCAATGCTTTTTTCATACAATTGTTTATTTAGTAGAACAAATATTATCAGAATCTCCAGCTGACTACAAACTGAACGGTCTTGTAATCACCTATCATGTCACCCATCTTCTTGAAGTCATCGGTGTTGTCGGCAATGACCTTCCATGGAACATTGAAGTTGAGCATGGCCTCCAGGCGGTCAAAGAGTCTTACACCTGCACCTATGTTACCGGTGGTGATGAACTTGTCAGACTTAATCTCGTCGCCGTTCTCCATGAATGTCTTTACATCTCCCAGATTGACATTCCACTGAGGTCCGAACTGACCTATGACACACAGTTTCTGAAAGCCTATATTCACTCTGAGAGAGAGCGGTAATTCCAGGAATTCCTGCTTGTAGGTCTTTTCCTGTCCCAGTTCGTCAAAACCTTTCATCTTGGTCTGCTGATACAGCAGAGCAACGTCAAGTCCCAGAAGTCCGTCTCCCATTGTCAGGGCCGGGCCGATAAAGAAACCGCTGTAATTCTCCTCTTTCTGGACGCTCTCAGCGGTAATACGTGAGATGTCATTGTTGGTTAGTGAAAGACCTCCACGTACGTTAAACCTTGGTTGGGCCGATACACTAAGAAAGAGTGACGGCAGAATAAGGCAAAGGATAAATCTAATCTTTCGCATATTAAATAAGGATTTAGTCGGATGCAAAGTTAACACATTTTAAATAAAACAATCAGGTCTGCCCTTTTTATTTGACAAACCTGACTGCTATATGTCTTACAATCTGTTGATTGCCTATCAGTGAACTGACAGTCTTTCGCCGCCTGAAGAGGACTGGCGGGGGGCTCTGGGAGCCTTCTCCTTTTTCTCCCTGGGCTGTCTGGGCTCCTTCTGTTTCTTGTCAGAGGCATTATCCTTTGCCTTGTCCTGAGATTCCTGCTGTGCATCGGCCTCACTCCACAGACCGTTCTGGAAATCCTTCAGCTGCTTCTCAATGCGTGCCCTTTCTGCCTGCAGTTCCTCGTCAGTCTCGCAATAGTCCGAGAGGGGAACGTTTCTCAGGTTTGAGGTCTTGTAGATATCACCGTCATACTGACGCATTACAAAGTAGTCATCCAGTGACATGTTGCTGGTGTTGTTGTAGCTGCTGGTCATGACCTGAGTCTGTCCCAGGTAGGGGCTGATCTCATCATAGTTGAGCCAGAACATGGGGTATGCAGTGGGCTTATCTCCGAAACCGCCCTGCAGCAGAACCGGACAAACGGCTGTCACTTTGATCTGATAATTGGACAGCTTGTCCAGATAATGGCTCTCCTTAATGTAATACTTGCCTATGTCACGGCTGGGTATATCAATTATGAACTTGCCTTTTTCATCTTTCTTGTAGTCAATATAAAACTTGTCAAGAATGCTTTCCAGGTCAATCTCATTGTCCGGGGTGAACAGTTCATTGCCGTCCAGACGATACTCGTATGCTTTAATCTTACCGTCCTGAATGAGGCTCAGTATCAGTGTAAAGAAGTTAACACGGTCACCCAGAGGCTCTTCGGGATAATAGAGAGCGGCGTTTTTCTCCTTCTGGAGATCCAGTTCACGGTAAATGTCACGTCTCCATGTAAGATCGGTAGGCATGGCGGTCTGTGCTGTATATTGTGAACGGGCACGTTCGGACAGGGTTACTGCCGTGGGGCTCTTCTCGGCCTCCTTCTGAGCCTGCTGTTCCTGCAGTCTGCGTGTGGGCTGTGCACCTGCGACGGTTGCCATAGCCAATGTAAGAAACAATAGAACAATCTTTTTCATATCGTTGTCTCCTTTTTTATCAGTTTATAATAACCTCAAGGGCTGTGTTGAGCTGACGCTCTATACCGTCAGGACCGATAGCCTTAACGCGTTGTATGTAGAAACGCTTGCCTCGTCCCAGCTGGTCAAACACCCTCTTCTGTCGGTTTGAGAAACGGGTACCGTCCGATATCTCGGGAACTGCGTTACCGCTGTTGTCAAAGAATGTGGTCTCAAAGCTTATGACACGGAATCCTATGTTAAGCAGACCGTCGTCAATGGCGGCAACTATACCGTCGGCAGCCTGCAGGTTCTTCTTGGAGATAGGTGTACCGCCTCCACGGTAACGCTGCGTATTGCCGTTCTCGTCCTTATACTCTATGAACGGGGTGGGATCGGGGAGTTGGCGTACGCGGAATGCATACTCTCCCATACTCTGCTGGCGTCCCTCCTGATTGGCTGTAACGGCTATCACCACATCCTCGCCAACGCTGGTGGGCTTGCAGATGAATCCGTTACCGCTGCGTGTCAGGGTTCCGCCTCCGTTCTTGAGTCGGGCCGATATCATATTGCTGGGTACGCCGGGTACTGAAATGCTTATGGGGTTGTCATAACCTGCATAAAGCACATTCATCATAGTGGCCGATACGGTTGCCAGCGGTGATACTACCGAGTAGTTCTGTATAAAGTCGCGGCGAATCACGCCGTTGCCTGAGTTCAGTTCCATGTAACCTGAAAGGGTGTAGTCACCGGTTTTGGTGGCGGGAACCTCATACCAGCCGTCCTCAGAGTCAATCCTCTTGCCGTCAATGTAGATGGCGGGACGTGCGGTCGAGTCAACAGCGGCCATAATGATACGTGCCTTGAAGTTGTTGCCCTGAACCACGTTCTGTGAAGTAGGAATGACGTATGCGTTGATGGCGTTTACTCGCAGATCGCCCACGTCGATATTGTTTACCAGTGTGTGCAGGACCTCACCCTCGGCATAGCGTACATCATTCTGCAGTTTTGTGAGAAGTGTGATAGCTGCTGCCACAGGCATGTTCTCATAGTTGTACTCCTGCCAGTTCTTGCCAAGAGCGCCCACCTTGAGAGGAACCTCAGTGCTGAAGTTGTTGCTGATGATCTCCCTCTGTGTAGGATCGGTAACCATCTCCAGAATCTTTTCACGATAGTTGTTGATGGCATCAAACAACTGACCGCCCTTGCCTCGTGAGGGGTGAAGCATAACCTGTGTGGCAGCCTCCAGATCCTCGCGGTTGCGGATGTTGCTCACGTCGGCGTCCTTTCCGTCGGCCTGGATTGCTATCAGGGTCTTAAGTTCGTCGGCAAAATTGAAAAGGGAGTCCGATATCTGCTTTACGTAGAGTGCCTTGCCGTACCATTCACCCACCTTCTCGTGGTTGATTGAATCAGCGGCGGCAAACTCGCGGTATGCCTTATCGTTCTGGAGCGTGGCGTTGCTGGTGCTGTTGCTCAGACTCTCCTCCACTATCTTGAAACCGTTCAGTACGTCCGATGACACATTCATGGCAAGCATCGCCAAAAGGACGATGTACATGAGGTTGATCATCTTCTGACGCGCCGATGGCGGTCTCTGTATCACTTTTCTCTTCATACTTTCTTACTTGGCTCCCATCTGGGAATTCACCTTCATTGCCTCTACCATGCGAGCATATACGCGGTTGAGTTCCTCAATCTGGGCAACCATCTGACGGGTCTGCTCGTTAACCTTCTCAATGTTCTCCATCTGCGTGCTTGCAGACTTGAGGTGCATCTCATAGAAAGTGTTGATGCTTATGAGGTTGCGTGAAAGCTGCTCAATCTCCTCGGAACTCTGCTCCATTTTCTCTGAATGACGGCACATCTGCTCCATCTTGAGGGTCAGGTCATGGACACGTGCAATATAGTCCTGAGTGATGTTCTCCACACCGCCTATGTTGAGCGGGCTTGCATTCTCAGTGCTTGCCGGAACCTGTACAGGCTGCTGAACACTCTGTGGAGCGCTCTGCGGAGAGGCGTTGTTTATGATGATGTTTCCACGCAGGCGCGGAGCCTCATCTTGCTCATCCTCATCGGCCTCTGAAGGAATGTAGGGTCTTTCAAAACCTGAAATGAAGAACACCAGAACCTCAGTGCCCATTCCTATGAACAGCATCAGGTTGGCGCCCTTGATGTGTGTAAGTTTGAACAGGGCACCCAGGATAACCACAGCTGCACCCCAGCTGTACAGATAGTTCAGGAGGATTCTGCCCTTGGGTGAATCCAGATAGTCCTGTATACGTGTCAGAAGACCTTTTTTCTCTATATTTTCCATATCAATTTATTTTCAAGTGATTATTTGCGGCCCTTTGATGATCCGGCGGAGCCTACCTGAGTGCGTACGCAACGGAAACCTATGTATGAACGCTGCTCGTTCTGATACTCGAATGTACGCCATGAGGACTCAATGAACTTCTCGGGGTCCTTCCATGAACCGCCGCGCAGGGCCTTCTTCTTCATGTAGTAGGGATCCTCGACGGCTGCGTTGTAGTAAAGTTCCGGGTTCATGTCGTTCATCTGCAGAATGCCCGCCTCAGTGTAAGTGGTCGATGTCCATTCGGCAACGTTTCCGGCCATGTCGTACAGACCGTTTGAGTTGGGCTTGTATGAACCTACCTTAGTGGTTATCAGGCTTCCGTCTTTGGTGTAGTTGCCGCGCTCCGGCTTGAAGTTGGCGTAGTAGCAACCCTCATCGTCCTTGGAATCAGTAGTTTTCCAGGGATAGCGGTTGTTTTCACGTCCGCGTGCTGCAAACTCCCACTCGGCCTCTGTGGGCAGGCGGTAGCGCTGCACGTATTTGGCCTGTGCGCCAAGACCAGCCAGCAGGAACTCCGTACGCCATGCGCAGAAAGCGTTGGCCTGCTCCCAGCTTACGCCTACCACGGGATAGTCGTTGTAGTTGGGATGGTTAAAGTACAGACGCATGTAGGTCTCGTTGTTTGCATTGGGGAAATCGTTAACCCAGCATGTGGTATCCGGAAAAATGTTGACGATGTAGGTATTGACAAAGTCATAAAGACTGCTCAACTCACGGTTGATAGTCTTGCGTACGATGTTTCCGTTGTCGTCAATGTATGCGGTATCCTTTGAAATCATAACCTTCTCGGTCGAAACCTCCTGGTCAGTGTTGCGGAACCTGTCATTGGGGTCAATCTGGTTCTTGCGCAGGGCTGCCTGGGTGTAGTCAAACAGTTCGTAACGGTAGTTGAGCTGCTTTACGTCAAGCATCTTCTCACCTGTAATGGGATGACGGTAGTACAGGCTCTCAATGGCTCTCTGCTGGTCCTCGTTGGGCTTCTTCCATGGAATGGGCTTGCTCCAGTTCAGATGCGGAGTCACGGGTTCGCCGTATTTGTCCTCGGTAATCATGAATGACTCATCGCCGCCGTAAGCGGGATCAGCCAGACGTGTACGGATGATAGAGTCGCGTACCCACTCCACAAACTGGCGGTACTTGGCGTTGGTCACCTCCTTCTCATCCATCCAGAATGACTCTACCGATATCTCTTTAGTGGGTGCGTTTGAACCCCACAGACTGTCATTTCCTTCTTCACCCATCTTGAGGGAACCCCTCTTGACAAGCACCATGCCGTACGGCACGGGCTCGCGCAGTGCCGTCTGTGAAGAACCGGTCACCTCGCCGCCGTTACCGCCTGCATAGCCGCTGCTGGTGCAGGCCTGTGTCAATGCAATAACTGCCACGAGGCTACTCAGAACAATGTTTTTCAGTTTCATTGTATATCAATTATAAATACCTTACACTTTTATGTACGTTTTTTCCTTTCTTAAAGAGATCCACATCCGTCTGCCAGCTGACCGTCAGGTCGTGACTGCCCTTGAGAGCACCCACACCACTGGTGTAGAATTCGTATGCATACCCTATAAGAACGTCTCTCACCTTGCCTCCAATCATTGCTGATATGGATATTCCCGGACTGTAAGTGGCTCCCATGTACAACATGGTTGACTCATACTGGTAATAACCTCTTACCGACATGTCCACCCTCCAGAAGTCCAGATCGCTCTGCACGAGGAAGCACGGCTGTACCGATAATAACGGATTTCTGAGTCCGATATTGCATCCGGATGTCAAATATAACGTGGGCATGATATCCATTTCAGTGTTTTTGCCCTCGGTTTTTCCGAATTCCACATGCGGAAAATTGAGATGTTGGGCCGATGCGCCCGCCCAGAATTCGCCTCTCACGTAGAGAATGCCGGCACCCAGGTCGCCCGCAGTACCCCGTTCGTTTCCGGCAGGGAACGCAGGGTCGTTCTGAGTCTCCATCTTGAGCTTTCCGCCGTTGAACTCCTCGGACATGACACCGGCCTGAACGCCTATGTTCATCCATCCCTTTCCCATACCTATTTTATAAGAGTAGTCCAGAAGGAGGCGGCGGTTGGTGAAAAGACCCAGGGTTTCGTTGAACAGACCTACTCCCAGCGCATTTCTCTGCTCGCCGAAAGGAATGGGCATGTTAGCCCCGATGAACATTGAGACAGGGGCGTTGGTATATCCCGCCATCTGCATGGATAGCGCACCCACCACATTGGTCCTTCCGTTACGGTTCATTGCGGCAGGGTTATAGAAATTCTCCACCTCAATAAAGTTGTTGAAGTGGGCGTCACTCTGTGCCTTTAAGTTCTGAAACACAGTAAGACACAGAAGCAATAATAAGGAAACCGGCCGTTTCATTATGTTCATCAAAGTCAATAACGGCAAAAATTGTTCATTATTTTTGCTCTTGATGAAATTTTATCTAATTTTGCGCCGCTTATTCCCAAAGAAAAAGTCAGAACTAAATAAAAATAAAGAACTTAAAATGATTATTGTTCCCGTTAAGGAGGGTGAGAACATAGAGCGCGCCCTCAAGAAATTCAAGAGAAAGTATGAAAAGACCGGCGTAGTTAAGGAACTCCGTCGTCGTCAGCAGTTTGACAAACCTTCAGAACTGAAGCGTCTCAAGATGGAGCACGCTATCTACGTTCAGAAACTGCAGCAGAACGAAGAGTAAAAAAAACCGGCAGTTCTTGCTTTTTGGTTTTTTCTTTCATATATTCGTCTTTGAATCCGTTCAGAGACGAATTTTGTTATGTATATAGACCAGTTCGCGGATTATCTCAGGTTGGAGAGGAACTATTCCCCCAAGACCGTAGCAAGTTACCATAGGGACCTTGTCCTTTTCCAAGGTTTCCTCAAGGCGACTGATCCCGACCTGGATCTGCTGACAGCCGACAGGGACATAGTGCGTCTGTGGGTTGTGGACATGATGGACAAAGGAGAGAAATCCACCACCGTAAACCGCAAACTCAGCACTCTGCGTTCTTTCTACCGTTTCCTGCGCATCAAAGGCGTCACGGATAAATCACCTGTTCAGGGAGTAAAAGGACCCAAGAACAAGAAACCGCTTCCTCAGTTTGTCAAAGAGTCCGAAATGGATGAGTTGCTTGACGATGAGAATCTGAATCTGGGAGAAGGTTTCATAGGAATAAGGAACAGGACCGTGATAGCAGTCTTCTACGAGACCGGGATGCGTATGGCGGAACTGATAGGGCTGGATGACAGGGATGTTGATTTCTCTACCCGCACCATCAAGGTGACCGGAAAGCGTGACAAACAGCGATTCATCCCCTTTGGAGAGGAACTGGAACTGCGCTTGAAAAAGTATCTTGAGGCCCGTACGGAAGCCTTCGGTCAGAGTGACGGAGCCTTCTTTGTAAGCCAGAAGGGAGAGCGAATCCCCCGTCATCAGGTCTACCTGTTGGTAAAAGACGCCCTGAGCAAGGTATCGGATGTATCCAAAAAGAGCCCTCATGTGCTCCGTCACACATTCGCCACCTCAATGCTCAACCATGACGCCGAACTGGGAGCCGTCAAGGAACTGCTTGGGCATAACAGTCTGCAGACAACCGAGATATATGTACATACCACGTTCCAGGAACTGAAGGAAATATATAAACAGGCTCATCCAAGGGCCTAAAACCAATAGACTATGGAAACTAAGATTCAGGCGTTGCATTTTACCGCAACAGAACAGCTTCAGGCGTTCATTGAGAAGAAGTGTGCAAAATTGGAAAGAGTACACGAGTTGATTCAGAAGGTTGAGGTTACCCTTAAAGTAGTCAAGCCGGAGACAGCACTGAACAAACAGGTAAGCATTGACGTTACCATTCCAAACGGAGAGTTTTTTGCAGAAAAGACCTGCGATACCTTTGAGGAAGCAGTGGACGGTTGCCTTGACGCATTGACAAGACAACTCAAGAAAAACAAGGAAAAACTGCGTGAGAAGTAAAAAACAAGCGCAAATTTTTTGTTCGGAAAGAAAATTGAAATATCTTTGCACCCGCTCTTCAGTTCAGGCTGAGGGGCGGGTTCTTTGAAACTATGCCGCTATGGCTCAATGGTAGAGCAACGCACTTGTAATGCGTAGGTTGTTGGTTCGATTCCGACTAGCGGCTCTGAACAGCGTTGAACGTAGGCGCAACGGGTGAATTCCAGAGTGGCCAAATGGGGCAGACTGTAAATCTGCTGTCTCTCGACTTCGGTGGTTCGAATCCATCTTCACCCACAAGGCAGGCCTTGACGATGCCGGGTAACCGGTGCCTGCGGTTACTCCTTGAAACCACCTTATTTAATAGGGAAGGTCAGGAGATACAATCGTGACAAACCAAAGTTGCGGGAATAGCTCAGTTGATAGAGCATTAGCCTTCCAAGCTGAGGGTCGCGGGTTTGAGTCCCGTTTCCCGCTCCAGATTTGTCGCTGTTATAGCTCAGCTGGTAGAGCGCATCCTTGGTAAGGATGAGGTCCCCGGTTCAAATCCGGGTAACAGCTCAATTTGATAGAGGATAGGAGGAGACCGCCCTGGCGGGAGCCTTTTTGTAGTTGACATCAAGTTCATAATCAATAAAATAGCTTTTTAAACTATGGCAAAAGAGACATTTGTGCGCACGAAACCGCACGTAAACATTGGTACTATCGGTCACGTTGACCACGGTAAGACTACCCTGACCGCTGCTATCACCAAGGTATTGGCTGAGAGAGTATCAGGTAACGCTGACAAGATCAAGTCATTTGATCAGATTGATAACGCACCTGAGGAGAAGGAGCGTGGTATAACCATCAACACCGCTCACGTTGAGTATGAGACAGAGAAGCGTCACTACGCTCACGTTGACTGCCCGGGTCACGCCGACTATGTAAAGAACATGGTTACCGGTGCTGCCCAGATGGATGGTGCTATCGTTGTAGTTGCTGCTACTGATGGTCCGATGCCTCAGACCCGTGAGCACATCCTGCTTGCCCGTCAGGTGAACGTTCCCCGTCTGGTTGTATTCCTGAACAAGTGCGATTCTCCCGATGTTGACGCTGAGATGATCGACCTCGTTGAGATGGAGATGCGTGAGCTTCTCGACGCTTATGAGTTCGATGGCGACAATACTCCTATCATCCGTGGTTCTGCCCTTGGTGCCCTGAACGGCGTTAAGGAGTGGGAGGATAAGGTTATGGAGCTGATGAACGCTGTTGACGAGTGGATTCCTCTGCCTCCGCGTGCTGTTGATCAGCCGTTCTTGATGCCTGTTGAGGATGTATTCTCAATCACTGGCCGTGGTACAGTTGCTACCGGTCGTATCGAGACTGGTGTCGTTAAGGTAGGTGACAAGGTTGAAATCCTTGGTCTTGGTGAGGAGAAAGAGACAACCGTTACCGGTGTTGAGATGTTCCGTAAGCTTCTTGAGCAGGGCGAGGCTGGTGATAACGTAGGTCTGCTGCTCCGTGGTATTGAGAAGACTGAGATCAAGCGCGGTATGGTTCTTTGCCATCCGGGTCAGATCAAGCCTCACACCACTTTCAAGGCTTCTA
>JAFXMB010000058.1 GCA_017530735.1 Bacteroidaceae bacterium
GCTCAATGCCCTCCTCAAACTGAAGGCTCGTCTCCCACCCTAATTCTCGCTGCAACTTGGTGCTGTCTATTGCGTAACACAGGTCATGTCCGGCGCGGTCAGTCACGTATGTTATCAGGTCCATATCGGCTCCCTCGGGGCGTCCAAGCAGGCGGTCAACGGTGTTGATAAGGACCTTGATAATGTCAATATTTTTCCACTCGTTAAAGCCGCCTATGTTGTAGGTCTCGGCAACCTTTCCCTGGTGGAAAATCAAATCTATTGCGCGGGCGTGATCCTCAACAAACAGCCAGTCACGAACGTTCTCACCCTTGCCGTAAACGGGCAGCGGTTTGCGATGACGGATGTTGTTAATGAACAGCGGAATCAGTTTCTCGGGGAACTGATAAGGTCCGTAGTTGTTTGAGCAGTTGGTCACAATGGTAGGCATTCCGTAAGTATCGTGGAATGCACGTACAAAGTGATCGGAACTTGCCTTGGAAGCGCTGTACGGGCTATGTGGCTGGTACTTCAAATCCTCAGTAAAGAACTTGGAACCATAAGCCAGATGATGCTCACCGCTACTGGCCTTAGTGGTAAACGGAGGCTCTATTCCTTCTGGGTTGGTCATCTCGAGGGCACCGTAGACCTCATCTGTGGAAATGTGGTAAAAACGGCAGGGAATTGAAAATTGAGAATTGAAAATTGAAAATTTTTGGGGTTCCCAATATGTTTTGGCAGCCTGTAAAAGCGACAAAGTACCCATTACGTTAGTTTGGGCGAAGGTGAAAGGATCTTTGATGCTGCGGTCAACATGAGATTCGGCTGCCAGATGGATGATACCATCCACCTTCTCATCCTGCATCAACTTAAGCACACCCTCAAAGTCACAGATATCCATCTTGACGAACTTATAGTTGGGCTTGTTCTCTATGTCGCGCAGATTGTCCAGATTGCCCGCATAGGTCAATTTGTCAAGATTTATTACTTTATAATCGGGGTACTTATTGACAAAAAGGCGGACCACATGGCTACCTATAAAGCCTGCTCCGCCAGTTATAATTATGGAACGTTTCATACAAAAACTACTTATCCAGAACTTCGTATTTTGAGTTGTTACTCTTAAACTCCGGCACAATCTCCTTCATTATGCGCACAATCTCCATGTCATCAAAGGTATATGACTGCTTAAGCAGACGCTCCTCATTCTCCACAGCCGTAGCATAATCATACTCGCGCACCTTGGCAATCATGATCTTGGGATGGTCCGTAGGCAGGGTGTTCTCACTCGATGCAAGCACCTCCTCATACAGTTTCTCACCGTCACGCAGGCCCGTAAACACAATGTCTATGTTCTTGGCGCCGCTAAGCTTGATCATACGCTTGGCCAGATTTACAATCTTTACGGGCTTACCCATATCAAATACGTAAATCTCACCACCCTTACCCATGGTTCCGGCCTCAAGCACCAGCTTACAGGCCTCTGGGATAAGCATAAAGAAGCGCACCATCTCGGGGTCAGTTACCGTAATAGGACCGCCGTTCTTTATCTGCTCGCGGAATATAGGAATAACGCTGCCGTTTGATCCCAGCACGTTACCAAAGCGTGTGGTCACAAACTGTGTCACGCCCTCTACCTTGCCGTCCACGATGGCCTGATTAAGTGACTGGCAGTAAATCTCGCAGATTCGCTTGGAGCAGCCCATCACGTTGGTGGGGTTCACTGCCTTATCGGTCGATATCATCACAAACTTGCCGGTTTTGTACTTAACCGCAAGGTCGGCAATCACGCGGGTACCTTCTATATTGTTCTGCACGGCCATGGCGGGGTTGTCCTCCATCATGGGCACGTGTTTGTAGGCGGCGGCATGGAGTACGTAATCGGGCCTGTGGCTGTCAAAGATTATCTCCATGAACTTGCGGTTGGTTATGCTGCCCACAATGGTAAAGCACTTGATTTTGGGGTGATGCTCGGCCATGTACAGGCGGACATCGTGCATGGGAGTCTCGGCCTGATCAATCAGGACCATCTCGGCGGGGCTGTACTTGGCAATCTGACGCACCATCTCACTGCCTATGGAGCCGGCGGCACCGGTAATAAGGATACGCTTGCGGCGCAGGTTCTGACCAATGGCGCCCATATCCACCTCAATCTTGTCACGCGGCAGCAGGTCCTCAATCTCTATGTCACGCATGCGCTCATGGCTCAGGGGGGATTTGCCGTCCCACTCCTCGGCCTGGTTCATGACCATTATCTTGATGCCGGCATCGGTCAAGGCGCTTATTATGGCCTGATTCTCGCGGAAATGGTCGGTCTGCAGAGGACTGATCATCACGGCATGGATCTCATCCTCGCGCATTATGTTTACCAGGTTGGCGTTCTCAGGGTACACTCGCACGCCCAGCAGGCGCTGACCCACAAAATCACCGTTGGGGCTTATGAATCCCTTCAGGGTGTATTTCTTGACGTCCTGGTTGAATATACTCTTGGCCAGGCTGACACCGCCCTCCAACACACCGTAAATGAATATGTTGGTGGTGCGGGTATCGGTCCTGGACAGCTCAAACATGAACTTTACGGCTACGCGGACCACGAACATGGCCAGCGTTACGCCAATCACCACAATGAACTCACCGTAGAAGTTTGGCAGAGCCACCGCCGTCACACCCAGGTAGCGCAGACCCTTGCTCACGCCGTACGATACTATGGCTGCCGATGACGTTGATGATGATATGTTGGCCAGATCATGGAACGTTGAGTAACGTACTATTCCGTGATAGGTATGGAATATCTTGAACGATATGGCGTATATCAGGACGTTTATCAGGATGCCCCAGAAATTGGACCAGAACAGCACGTCGTTCACGAATGCCTGCGGGCGGGTCAGGAACAGTGCTATCCAGCCGTTCAGGAAAACCAGCAAACAATCCAGCAACAGGATGAACCAGTAAGGAACTGCCTTTTTAGTAAAATACCAGTCGGTTATGTTCTTGAAAATATGCTTCATTTACACCGAGTTAGAATGAAATGATTGTAAAATTTCACAAATGTAAACATTTTCGCGCGTTCAAATGCTATTGTGGAGCCTATTTTTATTCACAGATACATATTTAACTAAACAAGATGCGGCTTATGCCTTAAAAGTTGTAAATTTGGGGCCGCTATGAAGAAATCATTACTGACTCAATTACAAAGGCTGTTGCTGACAGCCATTACTGCAGGTGCTCTCTGGGCCTGCCAGGACGAAAAGCCGGAGATTCATTTCCCAGATCCCGTAATTCCGCAAAAGGAGTTCAAACACATTGAAACCCTTACCCCCGATACACTTACGTTCCGTGAGGGTGACAGTGCCGTGTTCCGTCTGCGCACCATTCCGTACAACCTGCTGTCAAGAAAGGATGTGACCGTCCAGGTGGCCGACACCGCCGGCGCCAAGTACCGTTTTGCTGAGATAAAATCTTACAAATTGAGTGCCGACAGCATCTGGAACATAGTCATGAACATGACCTACGGCATGAAATCGGGCGATATAATCTCAATCATGGCGGCCGATGCCGACACCGTTATCTACTCTGATGAGACGGTGCTCCGCATGATACCCAAGGCCGCGGCTACCTATTACGATGTGGCCATAGCCAACAGGGAGTCTGTCGCTGCGTTCATGCGCGGAGGCAAGGCTACCCTGAGCGTGCGCACCACCCCCTGGGATATGCTGTTTGCCGACAGCCTGGGTCTGATTGCCCTTGCCGACACACTGGGCGCTCCGGTAACAGAGAAATATTCAATTGACAGCATATACTTCCAGCCCAAGGACAGCACCTGGAGCGTGGTTACCAACATACTGCAAACCAGCATCAGAAACGATTACCTGACTGTTCTGCTCACCACCCCTGACAGCGTGCTCATGTCCAACCGCGTCAACCTGAAACGTGTCACCATTGAGATGACATCGGTCAAGATGAGCAACAACCAGAAAATGAGCCTTAGCGGCAACTCTTTCACCGGCTGTCTGCCTACCGTAACTGATTTCTCTCAAGAAAAGTTCCTGTTCTCACATGACGGTGATAAAGTTACCGTGGGTGACAGCGTTATGGTAAACAAGGAGTTCAATACCGTCGATGCACGCAAGCCGTTCACGGTTTCTGTCTGGAAATACGACGCTCATGTTGATTATACCGTCAGCGTGCACAACACAGGCCTGCCCGTAGTCAGGATTGACACCAAGGGTAAGTCAGTGACAAGACGCGACACATGGGTTGACGGCATGTCAATCCGCATTGAACTGCCCGACGGCACCATAGATTACATTGACGAGGACTCACTCAGCCTTAAGGGCCGCGGAAACGGCACCTGGACCGAGACCAACAAGAAGCCATATGCTCTTAAACTGAACAAGAAGGCTAAGATTCTGGGTATGCACAAGAGCAAGCGCTGGTGTCTGCTAGCCAACTATAAGGACCGCACCCTGCTGCGTAACGCTGCCGCATTCTGGATTTCACGCCATACTGATATGCCTTACACAGTAGATGGCCGTTACGTTGAACTTGTATGGAACGGCAAGCATATGGGTAACTACTATCTGTGCGAGCAGATAAGGATTGAAAGCGACCGCGTTGAGATTGCCAAGCCCAAACTGCAGGATCCTGCAAACGGCGGCATGCTGATTGTGATTGATGATTTCCTGGGTTACAGTTCAAGTGACCGTTACGACAAGAGTCCTATGGTTGGATTCCGCAGCACCGGAGCCGGCAGCCGTTACAAACTTCCTTACGTGCTTAAGGATCCTGATGAGGATGAGAACGGCAATCTGCTAACATCAAGTTCACCTACATATGAGCATCTGTTCAATTACGTAAAGAACATGGAGGATGCAATTGGCAGTCTCAAGTCCACTCCTAACCAGAACTCAACAATCAAGCAGTATCTGGATTATGACAGGGCCATAGACTACGTCCTTATTCAGGAGATCACAATGAACCACGACTCATACAACACATGGCCCAACAACGGCCCGCACAGCGCATATCTGTACAAGGATTCGTGCGGTCTGCTTTGCTACGGCCCCGTATGGGACTTTGACTACCACACTTTCACCCTGTATAACGATGCTGCCTACAGCACTCCCAGCAGCGGCGAGAATCCCCGCCTCCAGCAATGGGAACTGCTCAGCATGAGCAACAAGAAGGGTAACGGGTCAGACAACAAATACTACTTCTCTGACCTGGCCAAATACGACAGCGAATTCCGCACCCGTCTTGTGGCACGCTGGAACGAATATAAATATGTATGGCGCGACAGCCTGCCCATATACATAGACATGATGGCTGACTCAATCCGCCTGTCGGAATCTGTCAACATAGTTGTTTGGGCTGAGAACACATCGATTGCCAACTACAGGCAGAACGGTGATTACAATCTGACCTTCCAGGAGGCTGTCAATGCAATGAAGACGGCGTTCAGGAAGCGCTGGGAGTGGATTGACGCCAACATAACCAAACTGGGAAATTAATAACTCAATAGATATTAACCTTAAAAACATCAATTTACTATGAGACAGAAAAAGTACCTGCTCCCCGAGAGCGAGATTCCAACTGCCTGGTTCAACATCCAGGCCATCATGCCTAACAAACCTCTGCCTTTCCTGCATCCCGGCACACGTCAGCCTCTTAAGCCCGAGGATCTGTACCCCATCTTTGTACAGGAGTGCGCCAACCAGGAACTCAACCAGAAAGATGAGTGGATTGAGATACCCGATGAGATCCGCCAGCAGTACGCATCATACCGCTGCACTCCGCTGGTTCGTGCTTATGAACTTGAGGAGGCTCTGGGTACTCCCGCACACATATATTTCAAGAATGAGAGCGTATCGCCCGCAGGTTCACACAAGCTGAACTCTGCCCTTGCCCAGGCCTACTATGCCAAGAAGCAGGGCGTTACCAACCTGACCACCGAGACCGGTGCCGGCCAGTGGGGCGGTGCCCTGTCATATGCCACCAAGAAGTTCGGTATTGACTGCGCAGTTTATATGGTTAAGGCCAGTTACAACCAGAAGCCTTACCGCCGCTCAATCATGCAGACTTTCGGTGCTGCCATCACCCCCTCACCCTCTATGTCAACCCGCGCCGGTAAGGATATCCTGACCGCTAACCCCAATGACCAGGGTTCGCTGGGTTGCGCTATCTCCGAGGCTATTGAATTGGCAGTTTCCACCCCCAACTGCAAGTATGCTCTAGGTTCTGTATTGAACCACGTCTGCATGCACCAGACCGTCATCGGCCTTGAGGCTGAAAAGCAGATGGCTCTGGCCGGTGAGTATCCCGATATCGTAATCGCTTGCTTTGGTGGCGGTTCAAACTTCTGCGGACTGGCTCTGCCGTTCATGCGCCACACTATTAAAGAAGGTAAGAAGACACGTTATATCGCAGCCGAGCCCGCATCATGCCCCAAACTGACCCGCGGTAAGTTTGAGTATGACTTTGGCGATGAGTCAGGTATGACTCCGCTGCTGCCCATGTACACTCTGGGTCACACTTTCAAGCCCGCAACCATCCATGCCGGCGGTCTGCGTTACCACGGTGCAGGTGTTGTTCTCTCACAGCTCATGAAGGACGGCTACATGGAGGCTGTTGACATTGAGCAGAACGAGTCATTCAAGGCTGGTGTGCTGTTTGCCCAGACCGAGGGTATCATCCCCGCTCCCGAAAGCTGCCACGCTATCGCCGCAACCGTTCGCGAGGCTCTGAAGTGCAAGGAGACCGGCGAGCAGAAGACCATCCTCTTCAACCTGTCCGGTCACGGATTCGTTGATATGTCGGCCTATGACCAGTACATTGCCGGCGACCTCCAGGACTTCCACATCAGCGACGAGGAACTCGCCAAGTACATGGCCTCAGCAGATGCTTTGAACAAATGACGCAAAGGGGTCGTTTCGCTTTGCGTCAAAAACTGACGCAAAACGAAGCGACCCCTTTGCGTCACCCAATGGCACTATTTTAGCTTATGAGGAAATTTTTACTTTTGTTTTTGGTTTGCAGCGTAACCGTATCGGCTCAAACCTCACAGGAATTCTTTATGGGTGAGACGCATGAGTTTGACCTGAAGGAATTTGTGGATAATCTTGATTGGGAATCGGCCGATGTCCAGGCTAAGATTGGGACGCGTCGCGCAGGAGCGCCCGCGCCAGACGATATCCGCTGGATTGACCGCATCTACAACCTGCCCGACTACATGCGCACTTTCTACGACAATCACGGAAAGCGCGTTCAGGAGGTTCTTAACGGCGGTTCCAACTATCTGTCCAATCCCGCTGCCGACCAGACCAACGCCGTTCACTTCAATAACGGTGAGGCAACGTTTGTGGTTCTCAAGGAGATTCCGGTGGGGTTGACTTTCACATACCCGCAGGATGCTGTTGATCAGGATCCGTCGCTGTACCGCCAGTACGCCCTCAACGCCATAAACGCTCACATTGCCGAGCATCAGGACGAATATCTTGCTGACGTATATGACTTTATGCCGTATATGTTCATGAGCATGAGTTATGATTACCCCGAGGCATTCTGGTTGCGTAATTACTGGAACTGGTCAACCTCATACGGCGCCGATTGGGGCTACCTGCAGGAAAGCGGCAGGGACAGCGCCAATTACACCTATATGGTGCTGTTTATGGTTCAGGCCGGCGAATATGACTACCGCAATGAGGATTTCCGCAATCCCGCAGTCCTGGCTCAGGCCGTTCAGGAGTACAAAGGCAAAGTACAGAGTATCCTGGCCGATGCCCCCACCGACACCCGTTATGCCCAGGTCCGATACCTCAACGACTGGCTGACCAAGCACAACGCCTACAATTCATGCTATGACCCTCAGAACTCCCCGTCGATTGTGTGGAGCCCCATGAGCGCTCTGCGCGGCACAAACGGTGAAAGAGGTCCTGTGTGTGAGGGATATGCCCGCGCATTCAAGGTGCTTTGCGACCAGTTGGGTATTCCGTGCATTCTGGCTGTAGGCGATGCCATAGGCAGCCGCGACGCCACTCCCGAGAGCCATATGTGGGATGAGGTCAAGATGAATGACGGAAACTGGTACGCCGTTGACGTTACCTGGAATGACCCGATGAACAGTTCATCGGACCCCTTGGTATCAGGTCTTGAGAATGAGAACTGGCTTTTGTTGGGCAAGTATGACATTGTGAACAAATGGGACAATCTCATGTTTGCCGATTCTCACCCCAACTCGCTCATTTACGGCCAGAGTGAGTCAGCCGCATGGGACTATGACAACCGTACCCTGATTGCCGACTACAAGTATAACCATACTACCGGTGTGGCAAGCGTAAGCGCTCCAGAGGATGATGATGTCATCTACTCCATCCTTGGTGTCAAACTGGACAAGGAGATAGGTGAGTTGGAGCCCGGATTGTACATAATAAACGGCCGAAAGGTAGTTGTCAAGTGACGCAAAGGGGTCGTTTCGCTTTGCGTCAAAAACTGACGCAAAACGAAGCGACCCCTTTGCGTCATTCGCCACAAGCGCGGCTTAGTTCACCACAAACCGGATTAAAATAGCCCTTCGGGACATCCCGAAGGGCTATTTTTGCGTCGTACCTGAGGCCAGGCTGCCTGGCTAAGGACTAATTTAAAAAATCAATAGTTTTATGTACGACGTAACATTTATCAAGAAATTTGAATCAACAGTCCGCAAGCACTGGAATGATTCCGCATTAACCGATTACAAACACCCAACCGCCACCTACGGACAGCTGGCCGCCCAGATTGAGGCCGACCAACTGCTCTGGAAAGCCGCAGGAATCAGCAAGGGCAGCAAGATTGCCCTGAACGCCAAGAGTTGCGCAGGCTGGATAAAGACCTTTATGGGTATCATGACCGGCGGTTATGTAGGAGTCCAGTTGTTTGACGGATATACACCGGCCGATACAATGAGCCTGGTTAACCACTCGGACAGCGTGCTGCTTTACACCGAGCGCCGCCTGATGGACAAGATGGATTTTGAGCAGATGCCCGCCCTGAAAGGTGCTATCGATGTCCACACCGGAGAGTTGCTGGCCAGTCGCGGCGGTTTTGACAGAATATACAACAACCGTGAAAGCATAATGAAGGATGCTCACCCAGGCGGCTTCAATGCCCAGGACTTTAAGGGCTATGAAGACCGTCCTGCCGATGAGCTGTGCGGCCTGAACTACACATCGGGCTCAACAGGCAATCCCAAGGGCGTGATGCTGACCGTACGCAATTTCAGCGCCAACGTCTATCTGATTCCGCGCCATTTTCCCTACCGTGAAGGCCAGACCTACCTGAGCGTGCTGCCCTTTGCGCACATATTCGGCATGATGTACGATGCCATTGAGCCTCTGTGCCTGGGCATGCATCTGACCATCCTTGGAATGCCCCCTATCCCAGCCTACCTCAAACCCGCTCTGGCCGAAGTCAAGCCCAACGTATTCTTTGCCGTTCCGCTCATTCTGGTCAAGATGCTGGACAACACCATAGGCGAGTTCGTGACCAGCAAATCGGGCAAGCAGAAACTGGCCGATCACCGCAACAACCAGGACTACTGCAAGGCCCTGCGCACCATATTCATGTCGGCCTTTGGCGATAACATTGAGCTGCTGGTAACCGGCGGTGCCGCAATGGCGTTTGACCTTGAGGACCTGATGGCCCAGAAGCTGGAGATCCCGTTCGTGACCGGTTACGGCATGACCGAGGCCTGCCCCACAATCTCAATCGGCGAGAAGGGCAAGTACAAGATGAAATCCGTAGGCGAAATCGTACCCGAGGGTATTGAGTGCCGAATAGACTCATCGGACCCCGAGCATATTCCGGGCGAGGTTATAATAAAAGGTGACTGCGTGTTCACAGGCTACTACAAGAACCCTGAGGCAACTGCTGAGGTTCTGGATAAGGACGGCTGGTTCCGCACCGGCGATATGGGTACAATAGACAAGGACAACACCGTATTCCTGGCAGGCCGATGCAAGAACATGCTGCTCTCTGCCAACGGTCAGAACATATTCCCCGAGGAGATTGAGGTAGTTCTGAACGCCCTTCACTATGTGGCCGAGTCAATCATCGTGGACCGCAAAGGCCATCTCACGGCGTTGATAGTGCCCAACGTGGACCAGGTAGCCGCCAGCGGAATGGACAATGACGCCCTGAATGCCGTAATGGCAGGCAACATCACAAAACTCAACCAGGAGATTCCCGCCTACTCGCATGTGGACGGTTTTGAACTCAAATTTGAGCCTTTTGTGAAGACTCCCAAAGGAAGCATCCGCCGTTTCATGTACAAGTAAAGAGTAAACAGTAATTTTGCGATATGGAAACAAAAAGAGTAGTAATTACCGGAATGGGTGTGATCACATCCATCGGCAAGAACATAGCAGAGTTCAAGGAGAGTCTGGAGAACGGCCGTCTGGGTATCTCCAAAATTGAGGGTCTGGACAAGTTCGGTGAACTGACAGTCCATGTAGCCGGTCAGGTAAAGGATTTCAAGCCCACCGAGATGGGTATGGACGCAGGCAGCGCACGCCGCAGTGACCGTTTCAGCCAGTTCGGCATCTGCGCCGCCATCCAGGCAATGGAGCAGAGCGGCCTCAAGGCTGGTGAGAACATTGAGCCGGGCCGTCTGGGCTGTTACGTAGGCTCAGGAATTGGTGGCATGCAGACATTCATCGACCAGACTCTGGTTATGGCCAACGAGGGTGCCAAGCGCGTATCTCCCCTGTTCATCCCCATGATGATAGGTAACCTGGGCGCCGGCAACATAGCCATCAAGTTCAACGCACAGGGTCCCTGCCTGCCGGTTGTATCGGCCTGCGCCACATCAACACACGCCGTAGGTGAGGCATTCCGCGCCATCAAGTACGGTATGGCCGATGCCATCATCACCGGTGGCACAGAGGCTGCCGTAAACGAGCTTGCCATAGGCGGTTTTGCCAACATGAAGGCTCTGACCACAGCCGATGACCCCGCACAGGCCTGTCTGCCGTTCGATAAGCGTCGCGGCGGATTCGTAATGGCCGAGGGTGCCGGAATCCTTATCCTTGAGGAGTATGAGCACGCCGTAAAGCGCGGAGCCCACATCATAGCCGAGGTAGCCGGTTACGGCAACACCTGCGATGCATACCACTACACCGCACCCCGTCCCGACGGCACCACCACCGCCGCCGCCCTGAGCCAGGCACTCACCGAGGCCGGTTACAAGGCTGGCGAGCAGCTCTACATCAACGCTCACGGTACCGGAACCCACATGAACGACATGTGCGAGACCAACGCCATAAAGATTGCCCTTGGTGAGGCCGATGCCCGCAAGGCCATGATCAGCTCCACCAAGTCAATGCACGGCCATATGCTGGGCGCTACAGGTGCTGTAGAGCTCATTGCATCGGCCATTGCGCTGGAGAGCGGCGTTCTGCCTCCCACCATCGGTTACCAGGAGCCCGATCCTGACTGCGATTTGGATTACATTCCCAACAAGGCACGTAAGGTTCAAGCTGAGGTTGCGCTGTCAAGCTCACTCGGTTTTGGAGGACATAATGCTGCAGTAGCCCTGCGCCGTTACAAGGATTGACTATGGAGATGAACCGTGAGCAATTGGAGCAGGTTATGCCCCACAGGGACCCCATGCTCCTGATAGACAAGTCCATAACGACCCCTGACGGTGTAGAGTCATACTACACCGTTCCGGCCGACCCCTACTACACCCGCGGACATTTTCCGGGCAATCCCATTGTTCCGGGAGTGATCCTGTGTGAGATTATGGCTCAGGGAAGCGTGCTGCTGTTCCACGAGAGGCTGCACGACCATTTGGCACTCTATGCCGGTATGGACAAGGTACGCTTTAAGAAGACCGTACGTCCGGGCGACAAAATAACTGTCCGCTCCACCATTAACAAGTGTCGCGGACAGTTCATATCAGTCAATGCAACGGCTTACGTGGCCGATGAGATCTGCGCCCAGGGCCAACTGTCGTTCATGCTTACTCAGAAATAAGCACTTTGGTGCCGTCTATAATCTTAAGGCCGCGGGAGTTCACGTCAACCTCGCGGCCGTTTATATCATACACCTTGCCTTTGGCGGCGCCAGCCATGATGGACTTAACGGATGCGGCACTGGTATCGACCTCAGCCAGATAGAAGTTGTCAATACAGGTGTTGTTTCCGGCGGTACTCATCTGTGAGAACACCACGCGGCAACTGTTAAAGTTCCCGCTGTTGAACACATACTGTATCTCAGTCCACTCACCGTCATATGAAGGGTACTGGTCAGTACTTACCACACCGTTTACGAACGGGTACTCCAGAATCTGGGCAGTTGACTCATCAGTGGAATTACGTGTTATGATCATTGCCTTGAGGTTCTGGTTATTGGCAGTCGGGATATCGGTTGAGTTCTTAACCTTGTAACCAAACAGATACACCTTGTTCTTGCTGATATTCCAACTGGTACGAATCGAACCGTCGGCGTTTTCATCGGCCCCGATCACCTTTGACTCAATGTATACGCTGTCACCTGTTCCGTAAGCCTTTACGTCAAAGCAGTCCGTTGATACTTCGGCTCCATTGGCGTTTTTCCAGTTGTAGAACTGGTTGGCATACTCAAATGAGCCGTTCACGATACGGTTTTTGGTGATGGTGCACTGGGTGTTCTTGTAGAGTGCGTATGCGGGCATGTCTGATTCAACCGGCGTTACAGTTACGGACACCGTCTTTATCAGTCCGTCCGCACTCATGGTGATTACTATTTCTTTAGAACTTCCTCTGAGAGCGGTAATTACACCCTGGTCCGATACGGTTGCAACCGCCTCATCTGAAGATGTGTAGGTGATGTTCTGCTGGGTGGCATCGGCAGGCGATACGGTTGCGTTGAGGCTGTAGGTATCGCCGGGATTCATCTTAAGTGATGTCTGACCGCTGTAGTTGATTGACTTTACAAGTTCGTAATCTACCATCTCCTTGATGAACCAGTCCAAGTCAGTCTCTGATATGCTTACGCCGTTCTTTCCGTTCTTGAACCAGTTGTAGATCTTACGCTGATAGTTGGCGTCTTTAGGAGTTACCGATCTCATCTTCTCAACCAGTTTGGCGTACTTGTACTCATCGGCATTGTCACCGTAGCCTATGGGTGAGCCTTTCTTGCCCTCGTAGTTTCTCAGACGGGCAAATCCGGCCTCGGTGGGATCAAACTTGGCGGCATCGACCTCACAGAATGTGGTCAATTCATAGTCCTTGGCCAGGTCACTTTCATTCATACCCAGCAGGGCGCCGATAAGGAATCCCATGGTTCCGGTACGGTCAGCACCGTTCTGGCAGTGATAAAACACAGGCTTTCCGGCTCTGAGTTCATCTATTATCCACTGCAACTCACGGATGGTTACCTCAGTCTTGTCAAAGTTGCACATACGGGCACCGCTTGATTCGGGAACCACCAGATAGTCAACGTCACCGTTTACTGACAATGACGATACGGTACCAGGAGCCTGGCTGGCACTGCGCAGATCCAACTCGGCACGGATTCCGGCATTACGCATGGCCTCCTTTCCGCTTTCCGTAATAAGTACTGGGTACGGGCTCTTGGGTGAAACCAGCTGTGCTCCGCGGAAAATCTGTCCGTATTTGATGGGATGTCCGCCCAGACCTATCCAGCCGCCCATATCACGGACGTTCCATGTACCCTGGGCCAGTATCCAGCGCACCTTGCCGTAAGGCTCAAGTTCACCTTCTGATACCTTGGTGGCCACATCGGCCTTTACTGACATTATCCTGTAGTAGTATTTGCGGCCGGGAATCATGTTGTACAGGTTATAGCCGGCTGAGTCCTTGTTAATGGTAAACACCAGTGAATCTGAGTAATCCTGGTTTTCACTCACCTCTACCCTCTGTGCATCGGCACCGTCCTGGTGTTCCCATGTGAGCCTTACAGGGCTGGGAGCATCAAGCCTGTAATTGTGAGGCTTGTTAAAGTAATCCATTACATAGGATACGTTCAAAGAGACTGAGTCATAGCTGAAATCATTCAGGAAACCGTGAGTGATATCATTCTCGACCGAATAACTGACAGGTTGCTGGGCACATACCCTGCCTGCCAACAAACATAAAACGGAAAGGATGTAAATTTTTCTCATAAGCTATAGGAAAAAAGAAACAGGGGCATAGGTTACCCCTGTTTCAGATGTTATACGTTAATCAGCGATCCAGCAGAGTGATCTCAACGAAGATGTAGTATGAGCTGCCGAATGAAATCTCATCCTGGAAACCCTGGTCTGACTTCATCTCCTTTGAGTTTGCCTTCAGAGGCATCAGGTCTACGAAATCTCTCAGACGCTGACGTCTGTTACCGATACGGATTGACTTAACCTTGGTCATCTCCATCTCGTAAGGATGCTCGTAGTTGCCTTTGTAGAGCCACTCTCTTGAGTTGTGCAGGTAATAGTAGATGCGGTCATTGCCCCAGTTCTGACCATCGGTGGTGATGTTGGCGTTTGACTTGAGCAGGTAGCCCAGAACATCGGTGTCATAGAAAGCCAGATCCTCGACTGTCTTCTCCTTGGGGAGTTCAATAATGGTGTAATCACCATCTACGGTCAGTGTGGCCTTGTCGCCCTCCTGAAGAACGATACCCTTCTGCTTTGAAGAAGCCGTGTTGGTTGAACCACATGAGGTCAGTGTCATTGCACCCATTACGAGTGACAATCCAATCAGTGAAGCGAATTTGATTCTTTTCATTTTTGTAATAAGTTTAAAGGTTAGAATATTAATTGTCTGTTAATTAAGGCACATAAACGGGACGTATGGGCGTTCCGCGGAACTTGTCCTTGGCTTGATCATAGTTAACGGCAGGACTGCCTTCGGCGGTATACTGCTGGTATGCTTTATCGCTGCCGGCGCAATCGGCCAGCCAGAAACGTGCACCGGGGCTGTTTGATGTCCAGCCCTTGAAGGTGGTTCCGGTGATGTAGCCGTTTGAAGGCAGGAATATGTAGTTTCCGTTGATGTTACTGGTTACCTTGACACCCTTTACGTTGTTTACTGTGGCCGATGCAAACGTGCAGTTGTTTGCAAGTTCAGTCAGGTTGGCGATGGTAGGCATTCTCCAGTTGCCGCCCAGAGTAGCGTTGGCAGCGTCATCGGCCAGGCTGAGTTGCTGTCCGGCGGCGGTGTATGAGCCGCGTGAGGTGTTCTTGGCGTAACTGTTTGAGGTGTAGCCGTCATAGCCGCTCTTCCAGGTTGCAGTTACTGTGGCGTTCTCACCGTTCTTGGTCAGTGATGTGTAGTAAGGCTCTGTCTCACCCCATCCGTAGTAGTCACCCAGCACGGTCTCATCGACGGGATAAGCGAATCCGCCTACGGTCAGGTTGCACTTGGCCCACTTGATACCGCTGGGAAGACCCAGGTCTACGTAGAACTCTGAATCGGGAATGCTGCCGCCCTTTGCAACGGTTGTCTCATACAGATGAGCCTTGCCCCTTACCTGGTTGGCTCCGGTGAATGTGCCCTCATAGAGGCCTGTGCCGCCGGTCAACTGAATGGTTATCTGCTTTCCGCTCAGGTCAACCTCACCTACCAGGAGCCAGAGTGACAACTTGCCCTCTACGGGGGTGAAGTTCAGGTTCAGGGTCTGCAGGTTGGTGGTGGTTACGGCCTCAAGTGCGGGTGCATCGGCCGTGGGGTTATACTGGAACTTCTCAATAAAGAGTGAGTCTGCAAGTGAGATCTCAGCCTTCTTGAATGTTGCGCTCTGGGCCTCCTGAGGTACGGTTACCTCTATCTTCATGATGCTGCCCAGGTGGTGCAGGTTGAATGAGGCCTTGTTGCCGTCCTGCGGTGTGGTGGCGCTGGTGTACATGAAGATGTTCTTGCTCAGATGTGATGTGGCGTTATCGGCCGTCTGAGTAAGTGTTGCGGTATATGTACCGGTGGCCTTTACAGGTGAACTCTTGTCAACATAGGGGAAGTAAGCATAGTACTTGCGGTCAGGCAGAAGTCCCCAGCCGCTGCCCTTGAAGAGCACTGCATCGGCACCGTCGGCATTGGCGGTAAAATATACCTGCGATGCATCCGTGCCCTCGGCGATGTTCAGTGACGGCCATACGCCTATCTTGTCATCGGTCTTTTTCCAACTGAACTTGAGTTCGTTACTGATTGATGCGCGGGTTGAGAGGTCTGTCTGGAACGCATCGGCCACGGCCTCAACCTCATTGATGACGCCGCCTTTTTTGGGCTGGTTATCGGCCTGAAACTCCCTTTCAGAGCATGATACCGCGAACAGTGCCGCAGTGGCTAATATAGTAGTTAAAACTGTCTGTTTCATAGTGTTACGCATTGGGATTTACTTCAACAAATACTTCTTACCGTTCATGATGATGATGCCGCTGGAGCTGTCGGTCTTCTGACCGCCCAGGTTGTACATTGTGCCGGCATTGGGAGCGGCCTCAGTTACAGGCTGCACACTGGTGCCGTGTACAAACTTGATCTCGGCAAGATATAAGTTATCCAGGCAGATCTGGTCATTCTCGTCACCCAGGTTGGTGAACAGCAACTGCAGGTATCTGAAGCGGTCTGTCGAAGGATTGCAGAATACATACTGAACCTCGGTCCACTCACCGTCATATGAGGGTTTCTCATTGAATATCAGGAAATCACCCGACAATGTGGCATCCATGCGTGAGTCCACTCTCCTAATCACGTTGGCGGGATCGGTATCCCAAACAAAGTCATCGGCCGATGCATCTATCTCGGGTTTGTTACGGATAAGGCTTACCTGAAGGTTGGCGTTGGCATCGACCCTCTGTCCGCTGGTGTTCTTGATGCGGAATCCCAGCACAAATGTCTTGTTGCCTGCCAAAGGCCACTCCATACGGATGGATTTTGGTGATGCTGCATCGCCGCCGGCCTTGCACACCAGGTAGGTCTCGCCTGTCTGTACATCCTGGGCAACCTCAAAATACTGGTCGCTTAGGGCGCCGCCGGTGGCCGATTTCCAACTGTTGAACCTGTCTGCGTACTCAAATGAACCGTTTACAACCGCGTTGGTGCTCTTGGATACCGAGTATACATCGGTTGCAAAGTAAACGCTGTCGGGAAGTATTGACTCTTCAAGAGGCACGTTAACGGTGAATGTCTTGCTGAATCCGTCAACGCTGGCCGAGATGACCGTGGTACCGCCTGCCAGTGCTGTTACCAATCCGGTCTCTGATATGGTTGCTACGCGGGGATCGGACGAGGTGAAGGTTATCTGGGCATCGGGGTTGAGTTCGCTGTGGGTCACCATCTTGGCTTCAACCTGCTTTGAAACGCCCTTGTTCATCCTGACGGTTCCGCTTACGTTCATGTCAATGGGGTTGAGCATGTAGTTGATAAGGAAATTCAGGTCTGACTCAGGAATATAGTTGCCCTGCACGCCGGTCTTGAGGTGGTAGTAAACCTTCTCCTGGATAGTGTTGCCGGGGAATGTCTTTACCTTGTCTATCATCTTGGCGTACTTGTAACTCTCGTTGTTGTCATTGGGGTCCAGACGGCCTACATAGTTGCGCTGGCGTACCAGACGCTCCGAATGGCCGCGGTCCTTCTCGTTCTCAATCCAGTCACCCGAGAACGATGTAAGTTCAAACTCCTTGCTCAGCGCATCCTCGCTCATACCGCAAAGAGCACCAACCAGGAAAGCGACGGTACCGGTACGGTCAGCACCAACCGAGCAGTGCAGATAAACCGGCTTGTCCTGCTTGAACCACTCAATGAGTTTCTTTATGCCCATAATGCTCTGAGGGGCATCGGCGAATGTAGCGATACGGCTGCGGTATCCCTGGTCAACATTGTAAATGGGATATTCCGAGCCAAGATATGAATGGCGGCTCTCACCCGAAGGCATGGGAGCGTTGCTCTGGTCACGCATGTCAAGTTCGGCCCTGACGCCAGCCCAAAGAAGTTCCTGTATTCCGGAATCGTTGATTATCTTGGTGGTCTGTCCGTTTACATTGAGTCGTGATCCGCGGATGATCCTGCCATAACGGACGGGATAGCCATTAAGTCCTTCCCAACCGCCCATATCACGCACGTTGAACACATTGTCAACCTTAAGCTGACGCAGTTTACCTGTAGTCTTGAACTGGCCGTTAGCCACTACTTTTTGCGAACCGTCACGCTGAGGACTTTCAAGTTTCCAGTTGTAAAGACGGCCGGGGATAAGGTTATAGATATTGATTGAATCCGTCCCCTTGAAGACGTTCATTATCTTGGTCTGAGGATCCGAGTAATCCTCTGTCTCACTCACGTAAAGTTTGCTGATTGTGTCAACTGCAGCAGCCAATTTTACCGGCACCGGCAGCGGATGGTCCTTACGGTACCCCCCTGCATTAGCCCAATCCCACGGATAGGGATCACAGAACTCCATGATCCTGGACGTAGTGTAGTCATTTGGATCATACTGTACCTGTGTCAAATAACTGTGAACTGCTTCATTCTCCAGAAGATACTCCGGAATCTGCACTTGACCCTGCGCGAAAGCCTGTATTCCCAACAGGCTCATGACGGTCAAAACACTTATTCTTCTCATATGCTTATTTAGGTTATCTACAAATTGATGTAAAAATACTGCAAAGAATCTTTACATCCAAACTATCTTGGGGGTTTGTTTGGGTTTTGTTCGCTTTCCCGCTCGCTCGCTCCGGCTCGCTCTTCTCTCCCCGCTCTCCCTCCGGCTCCTCCCCTCGGCTCTTCCTGGTCTCCCTCCGCTCACCCGGCCTGCTCCGGCTCCTCTCGCTCTCCTTCCCCCGGCTCGCTCTTCCCGCCAAAGTGTCCCACGCTTACCCCCGTCAAAATACGTTCTCTCGCGGGTTGGTGTGGGACATCCCCCTTCCCAAGCCCCGTGTCCCACGCCCATCGGCCCGAGAATACGCTCTCACGCAGGTGATTGTGGGACACTTTGGCGAAACTGACCGACGTCCCACTCATCGGCCCCAAATACCCAAAAGCCCATCGTTACGGGAACTATGGCGAGCCGACCACCGACTGCAAGAAAAAAGTTCTCCAAAAAA
>JAFXMB010000059.1 GCA_017530735.1 Bacteroidaceae bacterium
CGTAACTTTGGAACTGCGTCCCTACAGTTTCCAGACCGTAGGTTGCGACACTCCCGATGACCTGGTACACAACAAGCTGGGTGAGTACGGTGAGGGTGCAAAGGCATGGACGGCCGATGATGCCAAGGGATTCATCAAGATTACTTCTACTCCGCTGCGCGCTTATTACAGCGTTCATCCGGACGAGGAAAGATAAAAATGACTATATTTACCCTTGTTTACTAACAACTTAATTTAAAGACTATGTCAGAAGAGAAGAAACTTAAGAGATCCAAGAGCGACAAGAAGATCCTTGGTGTATGCGGTGGTATTGCCAAGTATTTCGATGTTGACGTTACTATAATCCGTATTCTGTTCCTGATAGGTTTGTTCTGCGTAGGTGGTGGCCTTCTGGCTTATCTTATCTGCGCTCTGGTAATGCCTGAGGAGAAATGATTAAAGTAGGTATAATAGGTGGTGCCGGTTACACGGCCGGTGAACTTATCCGTATTCTGCTGGGACATCCCGACGCAGAGATTGTGTTCGTGAACAGTACCAGCAATGCGGGCAACAAACTGAGTGCCGTGCATGAGGGACTGATTGGTGAGACCGATATGGTTTTCACCGACCAGTTGCCATTGGACACCATCGATGTGCTGTTCTTCTGCACCGCTCACGGCGATACCCGCAAGTTCATGGAGGCCAACACCCTGCCCGAGGGGCTGAAGGTGATAGACCTCTCCATGGATTACCGCTTGGAGGCCGATGACAATCCGTTCATATACGGACTGCCAGAGTTGAACCGCCGTGCCATCTGCAAGAGCCAGTACGTAGCCAATCCCGGCTGCTTTGCTACAGCAATCCAGCTGGCTCTGCTGCCTCTGGCCCGCAACCTGATGCTCAACGACGATATCTACGTGAATGCCATAACAGGCAGCACGGGCGCAGGCGTAAAGCCGGGTGCAACCACACACTTCAGCTGGCGTAACAACAACATCAGCATCTACAAGCCGTTCACCCATCAGCATCTGCCCGAGATCATTCAGTCAATCAAGCACCTGCAGAGCAGCTTTGACTCCGATATCAACTTCATCCCCTATCGCGGTGACTTTACCCGTGGCATATTCGCTACCGTGGTTGTCAAGAACGCCGTCGATATTGATGAACTCTACAAAATATACCGTGAGTATTATGATGCCGACTCATTCGTACATGTGGTTGAGGAGCAGATTGACCTTAAGCAGGTGGTAAACACCAATAAGTGCCTTATCCATCTGGAGAAGCATGATGACAAACTGCTTGTGGTTTCCTGCATAGACAACCTTTTGAAGGGCGCCAGCGGTACTGCCGTGCATAACATGAACCTCTTGTTCAATCTTAAAGAAACTACCGGTTTGATTTTGAAGTCCTCCGGTTTCTAAACTATGAAATTATTTCCTGTATATAGCCTGTTCCCGGTAAATATCGTAAAGGGACAGGGCCAGAAAGTGTGGGATGAGAACGGCCAGGAGTATCTGGACCTTTACGGCGGTCACGCAGTTATAAGCATCGGCCACGCACACCCGCATTACGTGGAGGCCGTGAGTCGTCAGGTGGCTACTCTGGGCTTCTACTCAAATTCCGTGATAAACCGTCTGCAGGAGCAGTTTGCCGAGCATCTGGGCCGCGTTTGCGGTTATGAGGATTACAGTTTCTTCATGATCAACAGCGGTGCCGAGGCTAATGAGAACGCCCTCAAGCTGGCATCGTTCCATACCGGCCGCAGCCGTGTGCTCTCCCTTAAGAAAGCATTCCACGGCCGTACATCACTGGCCGTCGAGGTTACCGACAACCCCAAGATCATTGCCCCCATCAACGCGTGCGGTCATGTGACCTATCTGCCGTGGGGAGACCTTGAGACCGCGAAGGCTGAACTGGCCAAGGGTGATGTGGCTGCCCTGATTATTGAAGGAATCCAAGGCGTAGGTGGAATTCAGGTTCCATCTGATGATTATATGAAAGGACTGCGTGAGGCTTGTACAGCAAACGGCACTGTAATGGTTCTGGATGAGATTCAGAGCGGTTACGGCCGTAGCGGCAAGTTCTTTGCCCACCAATACAACGGCATCAAGCCGGACCTTATCACCGTAGCCAAGGGCATAGCCAACGGTCTGCCCTGCGGAGGTCTGCTTATCAGCCCCATGTTCCAGCCCGTCATCGGCCAGCTGGGTACCACATTCGGTGGCAACCATCTGGCTTGTGCCGCCGCCAACGCAGTGCTTGACGTGATGGAGAGCGAGCATCTGGTAGAGAACGCCGCCAACGTAGGCTCCTATCTGCTTGAGCAGCTCAAGCAGATTCCCGGACCCAAGGAAGTTCGCGGTCGCGGCCTCATGATAGGAATGGAGTTTGACCAGCCCATCAAGGAAATCCGCCAGCGTCTCCTCTTTGAAGAGCACATATTCACCGGCGTCAGCGGCACCAACGTAATCCGCCTCCTCCCGCCCCTCTGCATCACCAAACAGGATGCCGACCGCTTCCTGGAAAGCTACGCCAAGGTAATCAAGTGATTTTTTTATCAAACGGGAC
>JAFXMB010000060.1 GCA_017530735.1 Bacteroidaceae bacterium
ACGTATCCGTATTCAAATGATGAGAATACATATTGGTTGTTCACAACACTTGCATTGTCGGGTAGCAGCGTGGCTGTGAATGCCACGGAATCATTGTTATACCACTGCGGATAGTAGGGCTGGCTGTGATAAATATTATGAAGTATGCTGCCGGTTTTACCATCCGATCCTTTCCAGGGTGAGTCTGAATTGTCGGCGGCGGGTTTGGCGTAGCGGATGGTATAGTCCGGAGTGGACCTGCCTTCTCTCTGTTCCGATCCCCATATCTCGTACCATGCATCATCGGGCTGTCCGTTGCCGTTGGTATCGGCACTTACCCAGACTACTCCGGGCTCGGCATTGCCGCCGTATGCGTTACCGTCAATCCTGAAATCGGGGCCTTCCTGATTCTGTACGGCGGTCTTGAATCCGGCGGTAATGTATCCGCCAAAGGCTCCCAGAGTGACCATTCCGCCCGATTGCAGGGCCTTGAGACACTTGGCTGCCATACTTGCCGCATTATCGCCCGGCTCATATTGGGGCAACAGGTTTACAAACTGTCCGGGTGCGGGCATGTACTCAAATACGCGGTCAATGTCTCCTATTATCTCGGGTTCGCCCTGATACCGGGTCAAGGTTACGGTTTCATCACAGAATACAACCGTATTGGGATTTATGCCGATGCCCGGTACGCGGTACAGCAGGCGGCCTTCAGGGCTGTAGCACAGGAGTGCCCCCGGTGTTACGTAATCCTTAGCGTCGCATACATATACTTTGTGCGAGGTGGGCTCCACCTTTATGGAGTAGGGGCATTCCACGCGTGTGCCGTCGGTTATGAAATCGGAGTCAAGCACTTGTCCGCTTGCCAGATCCAGGATCTGTATGGTGCCTCCCGCTCCGTAACCGTAGAACCAGGCCTTGCCGTCCACTATGTCCATGTTCAGGATGGGGATCCGGAATGTTGCGGTTACCTGATCGGTCTCTGTGTCAATACGGTGCAGGCGGCTGTCATAATCCATTGTGCCGTAGTCGAATATGCCTCGTGACACCACGTAAACACCGGTATCGTCGGCATAAATGGAGCCCGGGTTTTCACGTACGGTTATGCGTTTGGTCTCGGTAAATGTGCTTATGTCTATTACAGAGACGGTGTTATCGGGATTCTGAGTGTCCAGACCGCCGGAGTTGGATACATAGAGTTTGCCGTTTGCACAGCATATGCCGTCGGGGTTTCGGCCTACGGAGACTGTGGCATCGGCCTGCATGGTAAGCGTGTCGATGCGGGTTACGGTGCCGTCAAAGCAGCATACATAGACAAATCCTCCGTTTGCGGTCAGACGGCGGGGTTGAGATGGCACACCACCCCGTTGCAGTGGAATCTGGCTGACGGAACGGCAGGTTGCAGCATCCAGAATCTCGATTGTGCTTGATTCCGATACCGCTATGTAAAGACGGCTTCCATATAGGAGCATATCATTTGCCGTATCTCCAATGCGGCGTCCGTTCACTTTCTCAAAACAATCAAATGAACGGCCTGTAGATGAATTCCATGAATCGGGTTGTCCAGTCCCGAAATCTATCCATGCCAGGGTGCTGTTGTTCTGGTTGAAAAGGCCCTCGCTAAGGACATAGACTCCTGTATGGCCGGCATCAGCTATCACCTGGTTCTGCTCAAGCAATACGGGCTCGGGGTCACACGCCAGTGTGATCAGAATCAGAGGCAGTAATATTGTCTGGTACTTTCTCATATTGTTATCAATACAGAAAAACGGACCTGAATGCCGGGCATAGGGTAGTTACGTACCAGTTCATACCGGTTATTTGTAAGGTTTATAAATTCGGCCTTCAGGGTCTCTTCAAACATATTTGATGTGAATGTTCTCCAGATGGAACATCCTATCTCGTAATAAGACGGCATGAGGTATTCGGGACCGTTGTAGCCGTTGCAGAAATAATCTCCGCTGTAGAGCAGGTTGAGGCTGGCGTTAACGTATGGGGTCTCTATCCAGGTTACGGCCGATGCCGAATGCCTGGGGGTATAGGGCAGTTGGTGGTTCCAGGTGGAACTCTTGCTGTCAGATTTGTCCATGGAGCGCTGATAGGTGTATGAAACCAGCAGGGCGGGGCGGACCAGACCCTGCAATGCGTGCAGTTCAAGTCCGGTTTCCAGTCCATGGGTGGTAACCAGTCCTATGTTTTTCATCATCCATACTGCGGTGTTCTTGCCGGGTACTGCCATGATGCGGTCCTTTACATTGCTGTTGTAGGCATCGGCATAAATGGAGTAACGTATGCCTGCGGCCTCGTTTTCAATTACTATTCCGGCCGATGTTACCGATGCCCGCTCGGGACGGAGGTCGCGGCGGCCTATCTGCTCAAAGTAGAGGTCGTTGAATGTGGGCAGGCGCAGCGTGTTGCTGTATGACGCTCTGAAGTGAAGTCCTGCGGCGGGCCATACTGTCCAGTTGAGGCCTGCTGTGGGTGAGAGGTGGTTGTAACTCTCGGCTGCCTGGCGCAGGATTGTTTTTTCTTTTGTTATTACGTGATTGAGCCGGCCGGTAACGGTAATCTGTTCTGATGCGTATTTGATTGCGGCAGTGCTGTTAATGGTGTATCGGGTGGGGCGGGCCTGATCGGCTCCGTTTCCGTCCAGTCCCGACAGCCGGCCGTCCACGCCTGCTGATGCCGATAGGCAGTCTGCTATGCGATACAGTGCAACGCCCGACAGATACCCCTCCTGCTCGGTGTAGCGGTTATCGGTCCTGCCTTGCGTGTTGCTTACCTTGGGGTCCAGGTAGCGGGTGTATGTTATGCCGTACTTGGCATTGAAACGCAGGGTCAGCCTCTGGCTGAGGGAGGTTGTAAGTGTGGATTGGACAAACCCGTTGCGGTTCCAGAGACGCTCGCGTGCGGCATTCTCATTGTAAAGGATGTTGGCCGGCAGTCCCTGCTCCGATTGGAACCAGTATGCGCGCGTTGTCAGCAGGGAGTTGTCGCCAAGGTTGCTGTGCAGAGCCCCTTCTATGCGCAGGCGCTGTACATCGGAGTTGTCACGCCGCATCTCCATGGAGCTTGCTCCGTTGTCCTGTATGTAGGGGTAGTTTCCCTTTGTCTTGAGCCATTCGGCCTGCAATGATACGGTGTTGTTTTGACCGGCTTTGAATGCGCTTTGGGCCTGGGCCGAAAGGGTGTTGAAACTTCCGGATTTGAGTTGTGCGCTGCTGCGGGATTTGCCGTTTTCAAGTTGCGGCAGGCCGGTGTTTATGCTTATTACTGCAGCCTGTGCGGCAAGCGATGCCGGTTGAAGCAGGTCGTTGTCAGGACCGCTTACCATACGCACGGATTCTGCCTGTGATGCGGAGAACTTGCCCAGGTCTATCTGGCCGGTCTGGTTATCGGTAATGATTATGCCGTCATAGGCAACGGCGGTGTGCGATGCTCCCAGTCCGCGTACAGATACTGTCTTGAGTCCGCCCACACCTCCGTAATCCTTTACGGTGGCGCCGCTCATGTATTTGATTACGTCCGATACCTGCAGCGTGCCGGTGGCCTGCATGAGTCGGGCATCGGCCCTCTTTGAAACGGATACCGCTCCGGGGCTGTTGGTGCGGTCACTTGTCACGGTGACCTGCGGAATGTCTTTTGTACGCATGGTGTCAGATAAAACCTGACCCTGTGCCTCCGGGTGGAAACACAGGGTACAGATTGCTATCAAACAATATTTTACGTCAAAAGACATCTTACATGATTACTCGGTTACAGTGAGCTGGTCAAGGCAGAAATAAGCAGGAGTGTTCATGCCATATTGGCTGGCGTCTGTAGATGAGAGTGAGAATTTAATACTGGTAACCTTACCAAGTTTGCTCAGGTCAACCTGCTGCCATGTATTGACAACATCCAGACCATCGGCCAGAAGGAACTCAATGGTACCGGTCTCATTCTCGCCATTGAAACCCTTGATAATGAGTGTGAATTTGTCATTTTCAGTCCACGGTTTGCATGAACCGTATTCATCCCTGCCTTCTTTAATTGCAAGATAGGCGCTTGTGCTGTTGGTTACGTAGCACTCCTTTGCCTGATATGCCTTGCCATCCTTGAAGGATACCTCAGCAGGCAGTCCGTAATTCTCTGAACCGGTGTATGAGATGAAATATGTGTTGCCCTTAACTCCTTTCTTTGTTATAGCTGAAAGGTTGGAGTTAGATGCTGTGGTGTCATTGGTGCAGCTTGAATATGTGAATCCGCCACCGAATCCCCATGCGCCCCATCCGTGAACAAGTACGAACGGATCAACGGTTATGTCAGCTTTGTAATAGTAGCCCACCTTGGTTGTTGAATCAGTGGAAAGATAAACTGAATCAGCCTTGCTGAGGCTGTAGGAAAGTGTGAATGACTTGGCGGCTTCTTCACCACCGTTTTCTTCCTTGTCGCAAGAAGTGAACACAAAGCCCATCGTGAGGGCCATCAAAGCAAATGATAATACCTTTTTCATTGTAGTTATTGTTAATAAGTTACTGAATCCCGGCAGTTTTATAACGTGTCTTGCAGGTCTTCTGACTTACTCCGGTCTGTCCGCCTTCCCGGCTTTGCGGCCAGTGGCACTTGTGGTGATAGACATCCCTTTTTGAGAGCTTACAGCAGCGGGTCTGTTCAGGATTCTCACCTGATTCCCTTTTGATCCTTAACTCATGGAAAGAGTATCGGAACAAGACGGAGCAAAATTAGTAATAAATCATTATCTTTATACCACCTAATAAAAATAGAATGATCAGGATACTCGTTGGGGCCGCCACGTCGGGCAGTGGCAAGACTACTTTCACGATGGGGCTGCTGCGTGCACTTACGCGGCGGGGGCTCCGTGTGCAGCCTTTCAAATGCGGTCCTGACTATATTGATACGCAGTTTCACAGTATTGCGGCAGGTGCTGAGTCCGTCAATCTGGATACGTGGATGGCATCGGCCGAACATGTTCGTGAGGTCTTTGCACATTATTCGGATGGGGCCGATGCAGCCGTTATTGAGGGCGTGATGGGTCTTTTTGACGGCTATGACCATATGCGCGGAAGCAGTGCCGAGATTGCGGCTCTGCTGGATGTGCCGGTGTTGCTGGTGGTTAATGCACGCTCCACCGCATATTCCGTAGCGGCTTTGCTGCACGGATTCAAGACCTTCAGGCCCGATGTACGCATTGCCGGTGTGGTTTTCAATCAGGTGGCATCGGAATCACATTTCAGTTTTTTGAAGGATGCGGCGGCCGATGCTGGCGTTACCTGTCTGGGCTGGATTCCGCGCACTGAAGGAATTGAGGTGCCTTCCAGGCATCTGGGACTTACCGTAGGTCTTGAGAATGAGTTGAATACGCTGGCCGACCGGGTATCGGACCTGGTGGAACAGTATGTTGATTTGGATTTGATATGCAGAGGATTGCAGTAGCCAGGGACAGGGCGTTCAATTTCGCTTACAGGGAGAATCTGGACAGGCTGGCTGAGATGGGACAGGTGCTCTTTTTCAGTCCGCTTGCCGGTGATGAACTGCCCAAGGATGTGGATCTGGTCTATCTGCCGGGCGGATATCCGGAACTCTTTGCGCCGGAGCTGGCCCTGAACCGTATGCTGGCATCGCAACTGGTACAGTACGCGGAGGCCGGCGGACGCATTCTGGCCGAGTGCGGCGGAATGATGTATCTGGGCAAGTCGCTGACTGATCAGGAGGGCCGCGTTTGGCCCATGGCGGGAGTGCTGCCCATAGAGTGCACCATGCAGGGCGCCCGCCTGCACCTGGGCTACCGCCGCATGACCATCGGCGGCACAGAATTCCGCGGTCACGAGTTTCATTACTCTAAAATTGACGCAAAGGGGTCGTTTCGTTTTGCGTCACTTCAGTTTGATGCGCGGGGTGAGAAGGTGGATACGGAGTTGTTCCGATACAAGAACGTGATTGCGGGCTACACACACTGGTATTGGGGTGAGTCCGATATCAACACATTCTGGGAATTATGAAAAGAATATATACACGAACAGGCGATGACGGCACCACCGGAATCCACGGCGGCGAGCGGGTGCCCAAGGACGATATCCGCATAGAGGCCAACGGCACGCTTGATGAGCTAAACACCCAGATAGGCATTGTGCGCAGTATGCTTAAGGCCGATGACCGATGGCAGGAGGGACTGTACAGGATTCAGTGTGAGCTGATGGCGGTTATGAGTCTGGTGGCAACACCTTCGGCCAGGCGTGACAGTAACCCCAACAGCCTGGATGCCGGGATGGAGCAGTTCTGTGAGGACTGGATGGACAGCCTGACACAGCAGATAGGAGAGCATGAGCACTTTCTCATACCCGGCGGAACTCCTCTGGCCGCACAGTTACAGATGGCCCGGACCGTATGCCGAAGGGCGGAGCGCAGGCTTTGGACTCTGCACAGGGAGGACCCTCTGCCGTTGGAATTGCTGCGTTTTGTAAACCGTCTGAGCGACCTTTTCTTTATACTGGCCCGCTTTGAACTGGACCGTCAGGGATGGCCCGAGGAGAAGTGGAAGGCGTTTTCTTATAAGAACCGTAAGTGATGGCCGATGTTAAGTTACATCCAGTGATGCTGGCGGGAACGGGCAGCGATGTGGGCAAGAGCGTGATTGCTACTGCCCTGTGCCGCATTTTCCGTCAGGACGGCTACAGTCCCGCCCCGTTCAAGGCGCAGAATATGGCGCTCAACTCTTACGCCACACCCGATGGTCTGGAAATTGGCCGTGCACAGGCTGTTCAGGCCGAGGCTGCAGGCGTGCCTTGCCATACCGATATGAACCCGCTGCTGCTCAAGCCCAGCTCGGACCACACATCGCAGGTGGTGCTCAACGGCAAGCCTGTGGGCAATATGGGCGCGTATGACTATTTCCGTAAGGATGAGGGCCGCGAGGTGCTTCGTAAGGAGGTAAATACCGCATACGACCGTTTGAGCAGCCGCTACAACCCCATAGTGATGGAGGGTGCCGGCAGCATATCGGAACTGAATCTGCGCGATACGGATCTGGTCAATCTGCCTATGGCACGCCATGCCGGGGCTAAGGTTATTCTGGTGGCCGATATCGACCGCGGGGGTGTTTTTGCAAGCGCCTACGGATCAATTGCGCTGCAGACTCCTGAGGATAAAAAACTTATAAAAGGCATAATAATCAATAAGTTCCGGGGTGACTTGAGGCTGTTTGAGGAGGGCCGCAAGATACTGGAGGACATCTGCAAGGTGCCGGTTCTGGGCGTTGTACCATACTTCAAGGACATACACATTGAGGAAGAGGACTCCATGGAACTGGCCGGCAAGCAGCACAGCGCCGTGAGCGGAAAGGTGAACGTTGCTGTCATACTGCTGCGTCACATCTCCAACTTTACTGATTTTGGAATGCTGGAGCGTGATCCCAGGGTTAACTTGTACTACACCAACAACATAGAGGAGATAGGTAAGGCCGATATAATCATACTGCCCGGAACCAAGAGCACCATTGATGACCTCTATGAGATTCGCCGAAACGGCGTGGCCGAGGCGGTGTTGCGTGCTCACAAGAACGGCACAACGGTGCTGGGAATTTGCGGCGGTTACCAGATGATGGGTATGAGCGTGGATGACCCCCAGGGTGTTGAGGGCAGCGTCCGCAAGATTCCCGGGCTGGGACTCCTGCCTGTTGATACGGTTATGGAGGGCAGCAAGGTTACCCGCCAGGTGTCATTCCGTTTCAGGGATTCAGACGGCTGCACGGGTTATGAGATTCATATGGGACGCACGGAAGCCACAAAAGATGCTCAATGTAGCGCTCTGAATACATTTTCTGACGGCGCTTCTGACGGCTGTTTTGTCGATGAGCGCACTATGGGAACCTACATCCACGGAATACTGGACAATCAGCAGGTGATTGAAAGTCTTCTGGCTCCGTTTGCAGCCTCTAAATCTGGCGCCACCGCATTGAGTTACAACGATTTCAAACAGCAGCAGTATGACCTGCTGGCAGACCATGTGCGCAGGCACCTGAATATGCCGCTGCTGTACAAGATAATGAGTGAGGATGATTAACGGGCACGGCGACGATATATTCTCTTACCCCTGCATCAGGCACAATTTCAGTTCAAACATTGTGTGCCGCAGGGACTTGGATGCGCTTAATGAGCATCTTAACAGCTGTATGCCCCGGATATCCTCTTACCCCGAACCCGATGCCTCATCGCTGGCATCGGCGTGGGCTGCATCGATGGGGATATCGGCTCATAACTTGTGTGTTACCAATGGTGCCACCGAGGCAATCTACCTGATAGCGCAGGTGTACCGCGAGAGCAACTCGCAGATACCGGTTCCCACGTTCAGCGAGTATGCCGATGCCTGCCGCCTGAACCGCCACAAGATTACGGAAATATATTCAGAATCAGGCCTTAAACCTGCACCGGGTAGTCTGATTTGGCTTTGCAATCCCAATAATCCCACCGGAAAGGTATGGGATCATTCGTGGTTAACGCAGATGATTGAGGCCAATCCGGCATGCATTTTCATAATCGATCAGTCTTACGCGCCCTATACTCTGGAGAAGGTTATTGACGTGAAGTGGGCGGTAGAGATGCCTAATGTGCTTATCCTTCACTCCATGACCAAGCAGTTCGGAGTGCCGGGACTGAGGATAGGGGGCGTGAGCGGTAATTCACGCCTGATTAAACAACTTGGTCTTTTCCGTATGCCCTGGTCTGTCAATGCTCTGGCCATTGAGGCCGGAAAGTTCCTGCTGGCCAACCGGGATTTGTACCGCTTTGATGCAGCCGGGCTTATTGCCGAGCGTGAACGTGTGGCCGCGGAGTTTTCCAGGACAGGACTGATTGAGGTATGGCCATCGGACTCCAATATGCTGCTGTCAAGACTCCGTATGGGAAAGGCTTCGGCACTGAAGGATTATCTGGCTGTAGAGAAGGGCATGCTGATACGTGACGCATCAAACTTTACTGGGTTGGACGATGGCTGTTTCCGCATTGCGGTGCAGGGACAGGAGGCTGATAATCGGCTTATTGAGGGGATAAAGGAATGGATGTTCAGCAATTGATCATAGCGCTTTTGCCGCTGCTTATTGGCGTCCTGACGGATGCTCTGCTGGGCGATCCGGCCTGGCTGCCGCACATAGTGGTCAAGTTCGGCTGGCTGATATCGACCGCTGAGCGCTGGTTCAACGAGGGCGCGCATCGCCGTCTCAAAGGCGCACTCACCGCAATTTTCCTGATAGGTTGTACATACATCCTCTTCTGGCGGTTCATCCCGTTCTGCTACGGATTGAACCGGTGGCTGGGCGTGTGCGTATCGGCCATATTCATATTCTACTTCCTTGCCGGAAAGACTCTGATAAAAGAGGTCCGTATGGTGTTCCAAGCCCTGGATGAATCTTTGGATAAAGGACGTAAACAATTGTCCAGAATTGTTGGGCGCGATACCGCAAACCTGGATGCTCAGGAAATCCGGACCGCCGCGCTGGAGACATTGGCCGAGAACCTGAGCGACGGCGTGATTGCCCCGCTGTTCTGGTACATGCTTCTTGGAGTGCCGGGCATGGCGGCTTACAAGATGATCAACACGCTGGATTCCATGATAGGTTACAAGACAGAGCGTTACAGGGACTTTGGGTGCTGGGCCGCCCACATAGATGATATAGCCAACTGGATTCCGGCTCGTCTTACCGCACTGCTTATGGTGTTGTCCGCCGGACGGCCGGGATTGCTGCGGTTTGTGCACAAGTATGGCCGTCAGCATGCCAGCCCCAACTCCGGCTTCCCCGAATCGGCTCTAGCCGGCATCCTGAATTGCCGTTTTGGAGGCACCCACACCTACTTTGGCCAGGAGTTCTACAAGCCCTACATTGGAGAAAATCCAAGGGAACTGACTACAAAAGACGCCCGCCGTGCCATCCGAATCAATGTTATATCGGAGGTGATAATGGTTATTCTTGTGATTGCGGTCAGAACTCTATTCTGATCATGCCGCCAAAGGGGATGAGGTTCTCAAAGGCGTGGCGCAGGTCGCAGAGACCGGCATAGACGCGGGCGCAGGCAAGCACCCCGCCGTGCGCAAATATCAGCACGTTTTCAAAATCCTTCTGTTTGAGTTCATCCATAAAGTCCGATATGCGCCCGTACATCTCGCGGAACGATTCGCCGCCGGGTATGGGGGCATCGACAAAATTATCATACCACTCCTGGATATAGGGATCGTCAATATCTTCGTAACGGAGCATCTCCCATCGGCCGAAATTGAGTTCCTTGAGGCGGTTGTCCAGACGGGGTGTCCTAAAACCGCAAAAGTCTGCCAGAAGCCGGCAACGGGACAGGGGACTGCTGTAGACGGCATCAAAGCGGATATCGGGGATTGAATCCTTGACTGCTTGGGCCTCAGTCTTGAAGGTCTCCTTTAGCGGGACATCGGTCTGCCCGTAGCATGTGCCCTGAGGTACATCTGGGGCGGTATGTCGGATGATATATACGTTCATACGAGTGCGGTTACAAGACGGAATGAAAGTTCGGTAATGAGGGCTATGGCGCCGCAGCAGTCGCCTGTGTAGCCTCCTATTTTTTTCCTGAAAAGCAGCATGAGCAGCAAGGCAACCGCAATGGTAACAATGACAACCAGACTGAGATTCAGATAGTTGGTTATGAACGGGCTGTCAGTCAAGACAATAATTGCCAGCGCACCTATGCCGGATATGACTGTGAGGGCCTCTTCGAGCGCCGTAGGGTGGGTATAGACCGTGCGGTTCTTGCTCTCCTGCTCAGGGCGTGCATACGGCAGGAACCATACTATGTGACAGCTTATGCACTTGCTGAACACATCGGACGAAAGAATTATGAGGGGGACATAATCTGGACGAATGTTGGCAAGGATAACATAAGACAGCAGGAAGTAAATAATAAGGCCGATAACCCCGTATGTGCCTATGTGCGAGTCCTTCATGATGCGAAGGGTGCTGTCCTTGTCCGTGCCGCCGCCGAATCCGTCCAGGAAATCGGCCAGCCCGTCCTCATGCAGTGCACCCATAAGCAGAACTCTTGCAAGCAGTGCCATGACTATTGCAATACCAGCTGAGGTTACCTGGAAAAGGAGCCAGAAAGTCAGGGCCGATACGCCGCCGGTCAACCATCCCGTAACGCTCCACCAGCCGGTCACGTGGCTGAAACACTCACTTGGCACCTGTTTGATCTTGTGGAAAGGCAGGCGCGTAAAGAACATCAATGCAGCAAGGAAATTATTCATAAGACTAGAAGTATTTGGTTACGGATGCCTTCCTGAAGGAATCCATCTCATTGATCATTCTTACGGCCGATTCCACTATCGGATATGCGCAAACCGCTCCGCTGCCTTCGCCCAGGCGCAGACCTAAGTTGAGCAGAGGTTTTGCGTGAAGGTATTCAAGAAGCAGTTTATGTCCGCTCTCATCACCCTGATGGCCGAATACCGCATACTGGAGCACATTGGGATCCAGTTTTGAAGCGGCCAGCATGCAGTTGGTCATGATGAAACCGTCCACCAGAATAACCATGTGGAGTTCGGCGGCACGCAGCATTGCACCTACTGCCATTGCCATTTCAAGTCCTCCAAAGTAGCACAGGATATCCTTAATGGAGTAGTTGGACTTGGCTGTCTTGAATTTCTGAACGGCTCCGGTAAGCACCTCAAGTTTGTGGCTTACACCCTTGCTGTCCAGCCCCGCGCCGGCACCAATGCACTGAGCCAGAGGAATGCCCGCCAGCAGTGACATCCATATTGATGAGGCCGATGTGTTACCGCATCCCATCTCGCCAAAGCTTATCACATTGCAGCCGTCGGCATGAACGCGGTTGACGCACTCTGCACCCCGTTGCAGGCAGAGATTGAATTCATCGGGGGTCATGGCAGACTCGATGGAGAAATCACGGGTGCCCTTGCGCACCTTCATGTCAATGATACCTGAGCTGTAATCCATGTCATGGTCAATGCCCGCATCAACCACCATCAGGCGGAATCCGTGCTGACGGCAAAGGAAACTGATGCCTGCGCCACCCTCCAGGAAATGGTATGACTGCTGCCAGGTAACCTCTTTGGGCGAAACGCTCACACCCTGTGCCAGGATTCCGTGGTCTGCGGCAAACAGTATGTTGCAGGGATTCCTGAGTTCCGGACTCAGGGTGTGCTGTATCATACATATCTGAGCGGCAAGTGATTCCAACCGGCCCAGTGAGCCTTTTGGCTTGGTCAGATTATCTATCTTGTCCTGTACCTGTGACTGAAATGCAGGGTCGTTGAGATTCTCTATCATGATCATTTGATTTTTACGGGTATGCCGCTGACCATCAGCGTGACTTCATGGGCCTTTGAGGCAATATACTGGTTTACCCAACCCTGAAGGTCGGTAAAACGGCGCTGCAGGGTGTTGGCCGATACGCCTCCCATACCTATCTCATTGGTTACGAATATGAATGTGGCATCCTGGGCTGTGAATCGGTCAAACTCAGCCTTGATGTCGTCAAGACACCGACTAACCCAGGTGCTGTCGTTTTCTGCTTTCTGCTGGTCGCGGTAGAAGAAGTTTGTGCACCACAGGGTTACGCAGTCTATTAGGACCACACGACCGGATACATTGTGTCTGCTTAATTGCAGTTCCTCCTCGATATTTGTCCACTCCGGTCCGCGGCGCAACTGATGCTGACGTACCCGCTCGCGGAACTCATCGTCCCAGACACGGGCGGTGGCCATATAGACAGGGTTGGGTGACAGCGACAGCGCAGTCTGCTCGGCAAAACTGCTCTTGCCGGACCTCTCGCCTCCTGTTATGAGTATTATCTTGTTCATTATCAATATATTTTTCCTTCTTCGCTGATTAGGAGTATGGTCAGTTTGCCTGACGGAAGCAGGGAATCGCAATGGCTATGGCAGTAGCGGATTACTGTGGAGCAGAATGATTCCAGATACTCTTGCGGGATGATGGTCCATAGTTCACGGGCCAAGGTAATACGTCTGATGGCACGGCGGACACGCCAAGGACAGCCCGATTCACGTGCCATCCTGCGTATGAATTTCCTGTCCATCACACCCTCGCGGCTGTGGGTATCCAGCATTCCGGCAGCCAGTTTCACGGCCTTACCTATCATTAGACCCATGGTAACATCCTTGAACCCAAGTTCCTCGGCAATGCTTATGGTCTCACCTATGTAGTTGCCGTAATGTACGAATGCCTGGGGCGGCAGGTCGGGATAGAGTGCCTTTACAAAACGCTCGCTGCGGGCACCGGAGTTTATCACCAGACGAGGTGTGCCTATGGCTTTTGCCACCTCAACCTCACGGCGGATTGCCTCCACGAATGCCTCCATCGAGAACGGACGTACAACACCCAATGTGCCTATTATCGATATTCCGTCAACTATTCCGAGTTTGGGATTGAAGGTTTTCTGAGCCAGTTCGGCCCCACCGGGTACCGATACCGTTACGTCCAATCCGCCTTCATACAGTGCCGACAGTTCCTGAACAATCATCTTGCGTGGTACGGGATTGACTGCAGGCTCACCTACTTCCAGGCCGATGCCCGGCAGTGTTATGCGTCCCACACCTTCACCCTGAAGGAAATGTATTCCGGGTTGACTGCTCAGGGCAACCTTTACCCGGACCGTGCATCCGTTTGTGACGTCAGGGTCATCGCCGGCATCCTTTATGACCGATGCTTGCGCCCAGTCCTTGTCAATCAGACATTCCTGCACCGGAAGGGTGAATACCTCACCGTTGGGGATGCTGAATGGGACCCGGGTCTGCTCCTCACCGCTTAGAAGGGCGGTAAGGGCCGCTTTGGCCGCGGCGGTGGCGCATGCTCCGGTGGTGAATCCGGTGCGCAGTTCATAGAATCCGGGAACCAGACGCTCAATCTCCTTGCGCAGTCCGTGCTGTCCGGTTACCGTTGTGAAACCGTCGGGCAGTTGCGGACGGCATACCGCATACAGCGGGATACCCAGTTCTCTGGCGGCATCGGCCTTCTCCGTAAAGCCCCCTGACAGGCCACTCTCCTTGGTTATCACTGCCTGGGGATTGACCTCACGCATTATCTCCAGATCAGACTTGTCTCCGTAGAATACCAGATTGCCGATGTCAAAGCCGTCTTTGCGGGCAAGTTCTATTGACTCCTCGCGGTCCAGGACACGGAATATGCATTTGTGTTTTGACCAGTAATCCTTAAGGGCGGGGATTGTCTGAACACCTGTAAGAGCCAGAAGGCTCTCTACGCCGGCCTGTTCCAGACGCCTGATAGCATCATCGTAATCCTTGCACCAGATTATGTCATCGGTATGATCGGGGTAAGTGCGTTCGTATCGGACCACGGGGATGGATAGCGCCCGGCTTACCTCACTTACGGTATTGTGAAGGCGTACTGCAAAGGGGTGGGCCGCATCAACTATCAGCTTTATCTCATGCTCGCGGCAGAACGCGGTCATGGCATCGGCATCCATCGCTCCGGTCACGTGAATGCCGTTATGGCTCTCTACCTGCTGCAGATCGCCACGGGTGGAATACCAGAAGCGGCGACCGGCTTCATCGGCCACCTTTACTGCCATCCTTCCTTCGGTTGTACCTCCAATAATCAGTATCATATCGCAAAAGTGACGCAAAACGAAACGACCCCTTTGCGTCATTTTCTGAACAAATGTTTGAATTCGTGAGCATAGAGACGGGACAGACCCTGACGGTTGTCAATAGCGTCACCCACCACGAGCAGGGTGGTGAGAGTCAGGTTGTTGTCACGCACTATGCGGGCCAGGTCCTTAAGCTGGCCGCGGTATATCTTTTCCTCCTTCCAGGTGAGTTTGTAGCAGGCAGCCACCGGAGTCTCGGGCGGATAGGCCTGCAGGAGTTCCTCCTGTACCTGCTCAACGATTGCGGCGCTCAGGTAGATGCACATGGTGCTCTGGGACTGGGCCAGTTTGTGCAGCTGCTCCTTCTCGGGCATGGGCGTGCGGCCACCTCCGCGGGTCAGGATTATGCTCTGCACCTTCTCGGGGATGGTAAACTGTGAACGCAACGCTGCGGCTGCGGCCTGGAACGATGATATTCCCGGAGTGATGTGGTAGCGCATCCCGTAACGGTCAAAGAACGCCATCTGCTCCTGGATTGCGCCGTAGATGCAGGGATCGCCCGTGTGCAGGCGTACCACAAAGAGGCCGCGGTCGTAGAAATCCTTCATCAGGGCAAACTGCTCTTCAAGGTCCATATCGGCCGATGAACGAACCGTTGCACCCGGTTTGGCGTAATATGTGAGTTCTTTGGGGACCAGACTGCCTGCGTAAAGAATAAGGTCGGCACGCTCCAGCATCCGTTTGCCGCGGACCGATACAAGCTCCGGGTCACCGGGACCTGCGCCCACAATCTCTATGAATCCGCCGCGCATCTTGAGGCCGTCCATTGCAACGGCAAACGTAAAGTCATTACCCTGGGAGAGTTGCCCTTTCTGCTTCTCTATAAGCAACACGCCATCGTTACTTGAACGCAGTGCGGCGCCTTCGGCAACGCCATAAACGCCTGTCACCTCAAATGCCTTCTCCGATGGATTAGGCACATCAATACCCTCCAGGTCCGATTTGGACCATATGTTTGTTGCGGCCGATGCCCATCGGCTCTTCAAATCAGCCAGAAGCGGCTCGTCCTTTTTAAGATCTATAGTTCCGATACTTGCAATGGCCAACGATGAAAGGGCTGCCTGTTTAAGGCTGTCCTCAATGAATTCAGGGATACCGTCGGGTTTGCACTGCTTGCGGCAACCCACTCCTACATGCAATACTTGGGGATAGTAACCCAAAACAGGTATCGGTGCATCATACACGTGCGGTCCTACCGTAATAAGGAGTTCAAACTGACCAAAATCAATGTCATTGTAATTGCTGAACACTTTTACATGCTCTGGCAGAGTGCTCTCAAGATAATCGGTGCCGTTATCCCTGACCTCAAGCAGCAGGGCTGTGGGGTGCTTCTCTACAAACAGGGCAATGGCCCGGTTCATCCTGGCGCGGCTCAAATCAGTTTCCCAGCCGAACCTGGCGGCCAGCGTATCGAGCGCCCAAAGGCCTGTATTGTCACTTTGTGTGGTAACAACAGCCTGGCCATCAATGGTTTGAGCAATCTGCCTGGCCAAATCGTTGGCTCCGCCTATGTGTCCAGACAAAACCGGGATTACAAACTTTCCGGTGCTGTCCACACAGACTACCGCCGGATCTTTGTACTTGTCCTTTACGCAAGGGGCGATGCTGCGGACGCATATACCCATGGCGCCTATGAACACAATCTGCTCCAGACTGCTCCAGTTCTCCTTAATGAACCGGGCATATGATTTTATGACAGTGCTACCGTCCAACTCTTTCTGGCTGTATATGACACCATCAATTGCCTGACTTATCTTCCGGGCAAGTCCGACGGAACTCTCTGAAACCAGTATTATCGCTCTCATTCCGCTTTCATTATAAGGATTGGGTTATGCTCATCGACCGCCATGCGGGTGGTGCCGGTTATATGTCGGCCGATACTCTCTATACCCTGACGGAACGCTGCCGCGCTCTCATCGGACACAGAATTGAACACTATCACGCCATCCGGCAACAGCACTCTGTCTATAGTCTCAAGCATCTCTTTCATCTGCCCTCCGTGACCGCCTATGAATACGGCGTCAGGGGCGGGGTAGAGGTTGATATCGGCATCCATGAAATCACATATCACGCCGTTTATTCCGGGGGCTCCGAACCGACGGCTGTTGCTGTCCAGCAAGTCCTTGCCCTGGGGACGTTTTTCAAAAGCGGTGATTACCAGATGTGGGAACTGCAGCCTGGCCTCGATCGATACCGAACCCGTGCAGAATCCTATGTCCCAGAATGACTTATGCCGTCCCAACTCAAGTGCAGCAAGGGTGGCAAGACGTATGGGCATTTTGGTTATCATGTTGACGCGGCCGTCCAAAAGATCGAAACGCTCCTCGGGGATGCCGAACAGGCGGCCCCGTTGCTCTGTCATCTGCAGTATCATGCAGTTGGGGAAATCGGCCTCATAGAACATTGTCTGGGCTACGGTCATGGTAGTAACCTTTTCATGATCCGGGTTGCCCATGCATTCACCTATGGTTATGCTGTAGTTGTCATAGCCGTACTCCTGCATCATGGATGCTATGGCTCGCGGCGTGCGGGTGCGGTCGGTCAGGACTCCTATCAGTTTTTCCTGCCTTATCAGCGCATCCTGGAAATCTTTCCACGGGCGGCCGGTGAGTGATACCGCATGCATATCCTGATATGGCAGCAGCATACGGTGAGCCAGCATCTGCAGTGAGTTGAAGGTGGGATAAACCTCTATTTTTGCGTCCGGAAATTCGCGTTGGACGGTTGCTGCAAATCCATAGAAGAGTGGGTCGCCCGATGCAAATACCACTATCTGAGGAATTCCCTTGTACTGCTTGAAGACATCGGCCAACGGAACTGTTATCTCAATCCACCGTGCATCCTGCGGCAGTCGGCTCTTCATCAGCTCATAGTGACGCTTGCCTCCGGAGAACACCTTCCCCCGTGCAATAACCTTCTGAGCCGCAGCAGTAAGTTCCTGCTCCGGATTATCGCTTATCCCAATGATCAAAAATGACGCATTGTTAAACGACCCCAATGCGTCGTTTTTAAACATCTCGTCCCGGTTTAAGTTGTTCAGCGTCATCAAAAGTCAAAACAGCATTGGTAAGGGTTGCGGCAAGATTGCTGCCTCCCTTGCGGCCCTCGACAATCAGTTTGGGTATGCCGGTAAACGGCTTAACCATATACTTACTCTCACGCACATGAACAAATCCCACCGGGGCGGCAATGACACCTGCGGGCGTAGCCTTGCCCTTGCGTATTAATTCGCAGAGTTCCATCAGCGCGGTGGGCGCGTTTCCGAACACAAACAGTGCATCGGGATGCTCGTCAACAGCCAGACGTATGCCGGCCTGAGTGCGTGTAATCTCCTTCTCCTTGGCAAGAACAGCCGTGCGTTCATCGGTCAGGTAGCACTTGACCTCCACTCCAAGACGCTCCAGTGCGCCTTTGCGTATGCCCGATGCCGCCATCGTCACATCGGTCACAATTGTCTTGACAGCACCGTCACGGAACTTGCCGTAAAGTGTCTCAACCGCATCGGGATCAGAGTATAGAATATCCTCCATCTCAAAATCGGCCGTGGTGTGTATGGCATGAAGCAGGGCCCATTTGTGTCCCAGCGGCCAATCCTTGTGCTTGAGCAGGCTCTCAATGGTACGGAAACTCTTTATCATAATCTCCTGGCCGATGCCCACACCGTCATTTGTCTGATCCCTGTAATACCCGCGCGGAGTAATCATTGTGCCGTTCCAGTTGTAGGACTGACTGTTGCCTATAATAACGACCGTGAACATATCCACCTGCTCCGGATCAAAATCGGCCAGAGTGGTAACGGTAACAGCCTCCTCGTCACGACCGGCCTGGCGCACGTAACCTACGGGCGTATCAAACGAGCGCTCCTTAAGGAAAAGTTCTTTCAAACGGTATAACTGCCAGTAGCGCTCGTTGCTCCTGGGGTTGTAGACGGCGGTCACGAAATCGGCCTGAGCGGCGGCAATAATGCGCTTCTCAATAAGTTCCCAGGGGGTCATGAGGTCTGACAGTGAAATGACGCAGAAATCATGGCCGATGGGCGCGCCCAGCAACGATGCGGCTTTCTGGAATGCGCTGATACCAGGCAGAACCTCAATCTCAATATCACTGCCACGGTCACGACGCATCTCCCAAATGAGCGGAGCCATACCGTAGATACCTGAGTCACCGGAACTTATCACGCAAACGGTCTTGCCCTGCTCAGCAAGCTCAAAGGCCTGGCGGGCGCGGTCACGCTCGCGTTTCATTCCGGTATCGACACATTCCGCTGCGGGGCTGAGATACTGCTCCACAAACCTGAAGTAGTATTTGTAGCCCACCACCACATCGCTCTCTCGCAGAGCCTGGGCAACGGCGGGAGTGACATCGGCCTCACATCCGGGACCGATACCGGCTACATATATCTTTCCGTTCATTTGAGTTTGGGTATTATGCAGAGCGATCCGTCCACATCATGTATGTTGAATTCAATTCCTCTCTGTGAGAAGAAATCGTTGAGAGAACCGTTGCCGGCCAACTGCTGAGGAGTGCCTATCATAACCCCTTTCTCCTTGTCCATGAGCCAGATGGTATCGGCAATCTGCAGAGCCAGTTCAAGGTCATGGGTAGAGAGGAATATTGTCTTGCCCGTGGTGCGTGACAGGGTATGCAGCAACTGCATTATCTCCACCTTGCTGGGGAAATCCAGGAACGCACTTGGCTCGTCAAGGAATATCACCGGAGTCTGCTGGGCCAGAGCCTTGGCAATCATGACCTTCTGACGCTCGCCGTCACTAAGGGTCTGAATCATGCGGTCTTTCAGAGGCTCAATTCCCACCATCTCAATAGCCTGGGCCACAACACGGCGGTCATCCTCATGCAGTGTGCCCCAGAACCCGGTGTAAGGGCTTCGACCCAGACCTATAAGGTCCTCAACGGTCATGTTGCGCAGGTCAGTCTTCTCAGTCAGTACCACGCCGATAGTCTTTGCCAACTCCTTGTCAGAGTAGTCCTTGAGGTTGCGGCCCATTATGGTGATTGTGCCCTCAACAGGCGGCAGGAACGCCGATAGGGTACGCAAAAGGGTAGATTTACCGGCACCGTTGGGGCCAAGCAGGCAGGTAAGTTCACCTCCGTGTATGGTAGCGTTGATGTCACGGGCAACAACTGTCACGTTGTTCTTGCCACGGTATCCCGTGCTCAGGGACTCTATCTGAATGGTGGGCTGTTTCATATTATTCGGCAGTATCTTCTTTACGACGACGGAACAGGACCGATATCACTATGGGTGCGCCTACAAGTGCGGTAACGGAGTTGACCGGCAGAGCGCCCTCTATACCCGGCATTCGGGCTATCAGGCTGCAGGCCAATGCGAATAGTGCACCCATAAGTACGCAGGCGGGAGTGAGTATGCGGTGGTCCGATGAGCGGAAAACGGCGCGGCACAGATGCGGAACTGCCAGACCCAGGAAGTTGATGGGTCCGCAGTAAGCGGTAACCACAGCCACCAGAATACCCGAGTAACTGATTACCAGCAGGCGTGCGCGTTTTATGTCAAGCCCCAGGTTGCGGGCGTACTGATCGCCCAAAAGGAGCAGATTAAGTGTCTTGGTAAGTAAGAAAGAGAGCGGCAGCAGTATGCACATCATGGTCACAAACAATGTCATCTGATTGCCCGATACGCGGCTGAAACTGCCCAGGCCCCATACCACATATGCGCGGATATCTTCCTCGACGCTGAAGTATTTGAGTACACCGATGATGGCGTTGGCCACATAACCTATCATAACACCTATGATAAGCAGTGTCACGTTGCCTTTTACTCGCTGTGACACATAGACAATGAGTGCCATCACGGCAAGGGCACCCGCTATGGCGCCTACCGTCATTGCCAGGTCACCGGCAAATCCCAGACGGCTCAGTGCAACGCCGCCTATGCTGCCCGAAAGCAGAACTACGAATGCAACACCCAGACTGGCACCTGAGCAGATACCCAGTACCGACGGTCCTGCCAGAGGGTTGCGGAAAACAGTCTGCATATGCAGACCGCTGATGGCCAGACCTGCGCCTGCCACTATAGCCACAAGAGTTTGCGGAACTCTTGATTTAAGAATGATGTTGGTCCAGATGGGATCCTGGTCCGATGCGCCCCAAAGTATGTTCCATGCCGCACGGGTAGGGATGCTCACTGAGCCCAGGGCTACATTGAGCAAAAACAGCACCAGAATCAGTGCCGTTATGATTAGCATATTAGGTATAACGGAGCGCTTCATAGAACCGCTAAGATACTAATTCTATTTGAGAAGTTCGTAATAATGAGGAGTGTAATCAGGCAGGAGTTCGGGGTGGAACACCTTGATGAAATCACTCAGTACAAGTTCCGGTTCCATGGGCATACTCTCGTAGAAAGGCGTCTTGCTCATGTTGCAATAGATGACTCCATGCTGTTTCCATGCCTTGAAATCGGTGTAACGGGTGTCGTCATCGGCCAGAACCTGATACGAATAGTCACCCTGGTAACTGTTTACTATGCGCCAGTAGTCGGCATTGGCGGCCTGGCTGTAAACCACCTCATAATCCATGGTGAATCCGCCTGAGTGTGGATCGTCCTTAAGGAAATAGTCGCCGCCGGCGTCCTTAAATATGCGGGCCAGGAAACTCTGACCGCCCACTGCATACCAGTTGCCGCCCTGGAGTTCACCGCTGAACACGACTGGTCGGTCGGTTACATTCTCGGTAAGTTTTGTGAGCGCCAGATAACGCTCCTCGATGCCTCGGAATATGCTGTCGGCCTTCTCCTCACAGCCCAGCAGCATTCCTGCAAACTTTATCCACTCGGCCTGTCCCAGCGGAGTGGTCTCCTTGTAACCCAGATGGGGCACAAGTGTTATGTCAACGTTCTTGAGAGCCTCATATCCGCCGCGCTTGAACGGTGAAATGAGTATGATATCGGGATTGACGGCCATAATGACCTCATTGTCAAAATTGCCCTCAATGCCTATCTTGTGCGTACGGCCATCCTCCAGACGACGGTTCATCTCCTCATTGAAGAGATGGCGTGTACTGGTTATGCCCACCACTGCGTCAAGTTCACCCAGTTTTATGAAACTGGATAGTTGCAGTGATGTCATGCAGATAACCTTATTGATTGGTACAGGAACGGGGGTGTAACCCTCAGGTACTTCCTGTGTGGTTCCCTCGCGGGGAACGAGAGCATAATGGAAAGACTGGCTCTCCTCTCTCTGCGGGTCCTGCAGGTCAATCAGGCGTATGTCACCCAGGTATGTCAGGGTAAAGCCCTGAGCATACTTTATGGTTGTACTGTCGGCATGGCCGATGCCCGCACGCGTACCTGCGGAACGGTTTTTGCAGCCTGCCACCAGCAGAATGCCTGCAGTCAGGCAGATAATGAGAGCCAGTCTTTTCATAAGAGTGTATTATTCCTCGGGGAACATGCTGTGGTAATAATCCTCAAGAGTCTCGGCACCTTTGGTGTGCTCAACCCACAGATTGCGTACTGACTCAAGCTCAAGCAGACCCTTGGTGATCATGGTCTCATCGTTGCACTCGTATTCGTTCTGGGCAAAGAAGCACTTCCAGCTCAGGTCCTCAATCTCACCCTCATCATTGTACTCATACTCAGCGGGATTCATATCCTTACCGTCATCACCGGCCATATCGTTGTGAGCGTGGTCACCGGCAATTGACATAAGCGGGTGCAGATAAACCTTACCGCTGTTGATACCGGCCTTCTTCATACGGGCCAGAACCTGAACCTTATAGTTCTCGGGAGCATCGACGGTACCTACAAAGTAGTTGGAGTTGAGTTTCTGGAGTTCCTCCTCCAACTGGTTGTAACGGATGTTGGCCTTGTAAGTGTCATAGCTGTCGGGGTTTCCGTGACCCATGAAAGCAACTACGCCATTGGCAACAGAATCCTTGTAGATGTTGTCAAGAACCCTTGCAGTGGTTACTACATCCTCCTCGGCTGCCAGCAGAGGCATACCCAGCTTGATTGTAACCTCGCTCAGATACTTGTCATCCAGGTCACCCAGGCTGTTGTTGGCAAAGTCCTTGATGTAGTTAACTACGCGTGAGAACTCCTCACCGGGGATAACCTGCAGAGACTGAACCGTAATCTCCTTGTACTGCTTGGCGCCCAGTCCGTGGAGCCAGAAGTTGGGAGCGTAGTAGTTACGTGAAACGCCGTTCTCACCGGCAGCTGCACGGTTGATGCAGATAGCTGAGCTGTAGCTCAGATAAATGTCTGATTTGGGGAAAGCCTTCTTGTAGGCATCAATTGTCTCATCAAAAGCACCGAATGCCTGCTCCCAGGTTGATCCGAATGCAACCAGAAGGATGGCGCTGTCATTCTTCTTGTTGATCTGTGCATCTACTGCATCCTGATAACGGGTGTAGTTGTTCTTGGTTGCCTCCTCAGTGGAGTCCTTCTCGCAGCTTACAAAGCTGAAACCTGCTATGGCTACCATAGCGGCCAGAATAAATCTGATTTTCTTCATTTTTTTTAGTTTAATAAAAAGGTTAAACAAGTAATATTTAAATCAGTCATCATCATCCAAACTCCCCTTTTCCACATCCCTGGTATTCATCTTGCGGCCTTTTGAGAACTTAAGACTCAGAGTGCAGTAGAAAGTCCGTCCGGGGCTGGTGGTACCGTAATGCAGTCCGTGAGGAGTAGTCTCCTTATAATCAAGTATGTTGTCAATACCGGCTTCCAGACGCCATGTCATTCCGTCCTTGCCGCTTCCCAGGTCATGGGTTGTGGTAAGTTTCCAGATCTGATAGGGCTTGCCGTTGCCGTTGTTCTGATAGTAGCGTGTGCTGCTGGCGCGTCCGTAAAGGCCGATGCCCAGACGGTAGGCGTCATTGTAGCGGTGCTGCCAGGTTCCGTACAGATTGCCCTTGTGGTGGGCCATACCGTCAATGGTCACCTCGTTGAGCCGGCTGTGCTTGGTGTCATAAACATGCGCCTTGGTGTCAAGCCAGCTGTATGATCCGCCAAGGGTGATATCGGACGTAATACGCCAGGTCAGTGATGCGTCAACACCCGTTGTGCGGGCATCCTCCATGTTCATGTACATGCGCGGGGTGATCTGACCGCTGCCGTCACCCATATACTCGGGTGCCTGGCCTGCAGGAATCTGGCTTAGCGGTACATTGACCAGGGTGATCATGTTGTAGAGTTCATTGTAGTATCCCGTAACCGATGCCGAGAACCCGGCGCGGCTGAATTCCACTCCTGCCGACAGGTAATCGGATGTCTGGGGCTTGAGGTCCGGGTTGCCCATGTAGAAGAATGTGGTGGCGCCCATGGTGCGCAGATAGTGGTAACCCTGCTCCTTGGGGGTGGGTGATTTGAATCCGCGGCTCCAGCCGGTACGAATGCGCAGGTCGGCTACCTTGAACATGGCGCTTATCTTGGGTGTGGCGTGGAATCCGAATGCCTTGTTCTCAATCAGTCGTATTCCGGCGGTCACATTTAGCCAGTTTACTCCGGTATATTCATCCTGCAGGTAAAGTGCTGTGGTCCAGTCATCGGCCCGCCCTCCCTTTACGCGCATGGGGGCGAGCAGGTAATCAAAGCGGTACTCGGCACCGGCACTGAGCAGATTTCCGTAGGGCAGGCTGAATACGCCCTTAAGTTCCGCCATGGTGCGCTGCTGGTCACTCTGCAGATGTTCCTGATCCGGGAAATATGGGAAATAGGGGGTATAGTTGCCGTTGGGGTCATAACCCTCCTCAAGAGTGGTATCCGTGTAGTGATAGTAGTATGCGTGACGGTCCCAGCTTACATCCAGCGTGATGCGGTCAGTTCCTTTAAGCTTGTATTCCGATCCCAGCGAAGCGCCGGCATCACGGTATTTCATATCGAACGTGTTGACATCACATGACGGATGCCGTCCGTTGGTGGGGCGGAATATACGCTTTCGGTACAGGTAGCCATCGGCCTCAAAGGAGAGTCTGTCCGATGGGGTGTAGGTGATGCGCTCTCCAATCTGTCCGTTGGTGTACATGTTGACCGTCTTGTTACGCGAGTCAAAGATGTGATACTCGGTCTGGGCAGGGTCCTCCTCGGCAGTGTTCTGCCAGCCGTCGGTGTTCTGCAGCTGGAATGTGGTGAGTGATGTGAACTTGCCCACACTGAAACCTATGCTGTTGTGCTGGCGCAAATCCATGTATGATCCGCCGCGGGTGGTGTTCTCCAGATAGAGGGCCTGGTCATCGTGACGGCGGGTTATGACGTTTATTACGCCGGCCATGGCATCGCTGCCGTAAAGTGCGCTGCCTGCTCCCTTTACAATCTCAATATGGTCTATGTTGTGCGGGTCTATGCGGCCCAGATCATTCTCGCCGCCGTTGTCACCGTTCAGACGCTTGCCGTCAATCATTATCAGAATGTAGTTGTTGCCCAGTCCGTTAAGGGTCATCTGGCTGCCCATGTCGCCGGCATTGAAATCAAAACCGGCGCTGAGCTGTGACAGTATATCCTCAAACGATGCGGCTCCCAGCTGCTCAATCTGCTTGCGTGATATTATCTCGGTTTGGACGGGAACATCCTTTAGCGTATGTGGAGTACCGGTGGCGGTTACCACAACCTCGTCAAGTTGCCGGGAAAGGTCATCGGTCTGCGCCAGAAGCGGAGCGCAGAACAGTAGGGGCATTATGACGAGTAACCTTTTCATTTATTTTCGGAATTTAAGGGCCAGGCTTACATATACGGCTCGGCCCGGATTTACGGTCGAGAAGTTGCTGTTCCACGGACGGGTGTCGCGCTCATTGAAGATGTTCTCAATACCCAGACCGGGCTCCAGGATAAAGTCCTCCACGTAGAATGTATGGGTGGTGTTAAGGTCCCACTGGCTGTATCCCGGTGCATATCCGTAGGTACTTGACCAGCGCTCACTCTGTATGTGCCCGCTCAGGTTCACGTTCAAATGATAGTTACCCCAGTTGTGGTCCCAGCGGGCGTTTACATTACCGCTGTGCTTTACGCTCTTGTCAACCGGAGTCTCCTTGCCGTCACTTATGGCCTTGGAGTCAGTCAGTATGTATCCGCCGCCCAGGGTGAATCCGGCTCCCACATAGACATTGGCATTGGCGCTCAGGCTCTTTATATGTGCTTCATCAATGTTGCTGCGCTGGCGTATGGTGCTGAACTGGGCATGCAGGTCATCATATCCCATGGCCGATATCTCCGCATCACTCAGTACGCGGTAGTTGATCATATCGGTCACGTTGTTTACCATACCCGTTACAGAAACTGAAAGACGCTGGTTTGAGAATTCGGCATTGAGTGAAGCCGACCGGCTCTTTTCCGGTTTGAGTCCCGGATTGCCCACCGTGGCACGGCTGGTGCTCTTGGCCTGGTCGGTAGCATAGATCTGACTCAGGGTGGGAGCGCGGTATCCGGCCGACCAGGCTGCGCGGAACCTGAAATTGCCGGGCTTGTACATAAGTGATACATTAGGTGTGGCATGGCTCCTGAAGTTACCGTTGTAGAGGTAACGTACGCCGGCCACAGCCTGAATGTCATCAGTAAGAGAGAGTTCATCCTGCACAAAAGCGGCAGCGGTGAACATACTCTCACTACTGATGTTGTCCGATTCACTGTCAAGCTGTTCGTTGATATACTCCATACCGACCGAAAGCTTGTTCATATCATTGGGCTTGAATATACCTTTCAGGGTCCCGTCATAGTAGGCGGTCTCTTTGCGTACCTGTTCATCACCGGGCAGGAACGATCCGCTCTTGCTGAAATACCTGTATGACGACCTGAAGTTGTCACTGTAGAAATCGGCCTCGATATAGGCAGCTGAGTTGATCATGTAATCTGCGCTCAGACCGTACAGCCAGGTACGGTGCGACATGTTGTAGGTGTAGGCTTGGGTCTCCTTGAAGTCGCCGCCGCTCTTTTTGAAGTATGTGGCACTCTCGGGACGGCGCGTCTCATAGTCGTTGTAGTTGCCGCGCACCGAAATATTCAGCTTGTCTGTTACGGCATAGCTAAAACGCTGGCTCAGGTTATCGGAGCGATAGCCCATAGACATGGGGCGTCCGGTCTTGTTGCCCTCCTCGTCAATATTGTTTACCTGCCAGTTATCGGCCTCCTTGCGCTGGTATGTGGTATATGATGACAGACGCCCCTGCGATACATCGGCATCGACGGTCTGTGTAAAACGGCCGTGGCTGGTGTAGTGGGTGTAACTTGATGCGCCTATTCCGTTCTTGGAGTCATCGGTTATGATGTTTATGACACCGCCGATGGCCTCGCTTCCGTATAGGGCCGATGCAGCACCGCTCTGAATCTCAATACGTTTGATGTTGCCTGTGCCGATGCGTGCCATACGCTCGTCGCCGCCCAGACGGTGACCGTTCTCCAGGATTATCATGTAGTCCTGGCTCAT
>JAFXMB010000061.1 GCA_017530735.1 Bacteroidaceae bacterium
ACCTGCATATGAGTAGTGTGCAGGCATATTCTTTATCAGAAACTCAGCGGCCTGGAGTTTCTGAGGATTGTTATCCTTTGTCTTGTAGTGGTCCAGCACGGCCTCCAACTCAGAGCGGTTGGAGCCGGCTGAATCCAATACACTTGCAATAGGAGAGTAATCAGAACAGCCTATAGAAACAGCTGTCGCCAAAATAGTTGCTATAAATGCTAATTGTTTCATTAAATATTTCAAAAAAGGAACATCTACTCATCAACACAAAGTAATGATCGGTGTTTATACAAAGAATCAGGAAAATCAAACTATAAATAGTTCAAAACTCCCATGTCATTCATTCTTAAAAAAGGCCTCCATCTTTTTTGCATAAATCAACATTCAACTAATTATTTAGGTCTTGCACAAAGATAGGCCAACTATAATATGAGGAAAAAAAACAAGGGCTGTTTATATCTGACACATCATTTGTTAAATAACTGATTCTACGACTATTACATAATAGGGCTAATTTATTTTTCTGACATGTCTTTAAAAGAATTATTGTTAATGTCGGCATTCGCAGAAATAAACAAAATCCCATACAAGAACATATAAAAGAATAAAGCTTACTTTGGAAGAAACACTTGAGAAGTTAGATTAAATATGATTACTAATAAGTCATAAAACGACATAACTCTCCATCGACAATAACTAGTTAATAATTACTATTCTTGATTTGAAAGAATTGAATTTGTAATACGGTTTTCTATCGTCTTCATCTTAATGCGATAATCCCTAGTCCAACCAGATTCAATCTTAAATGAATAATTGTTTGCACTATTAATTACATTCAATGCAGCTACTGTATCGCCTTTTAAGACGTATAGATTTGCAAGTTCATACAATGGCTTTATTCGATCAGGTAACATTACAAATGCATCAATAAAGTAGTTCTCTGCAGCACAATAATCACCTCTATTCATACAATTCTCCCCCAACAGTATTAATAATCCCGGACTGGATTGATATGATTGACACACCTTCAAAACTGAATCACTTTTTTCAACTAAACCTATTTTGGAAAGAACATATCCATATTCCATCATAAAATCATCAATATAATTCAACCGTTTTTCTTTTTCCGAACAGGACTCCGCAAATAGATCATAACTTTTGAGTTCCAATAACACCCTGTCCTTAATCCACTCTCTATGAGATCGTGAAGTAGATATGGCATTTCTCATACACAAAAAAAGAACTGTCGAAATGGTTATTAACATACAAATTGTGTTTTTGTTTTTAATAGCAGATACTTCCAATTCTTTTGAATACGATGCAGAAGCGATTAAAATTGAATATAACAATTGGAATTGCCATATAACGAGAGGATATGAGAACATGCCGAAGATTGAGATCGTTAAAAAGCCATACAATAACTCATTATTCCTTCGATACAATAATATCGTTGTCAGAAATACAATAGTTATGAATATAATCATTGTAATTGGGCCCATCTCCACTCCTATTAGAAGCACCATGTTAAAGGCGGAATTGGGCTCCCATGCTTTTTGTCTATCTTTTTGTTCTGATAATCCAGTTTCTATTATGCCATTTTTGATAGATATGTCTTTTTTATAGTAATTATATTGAGAGCCTTGATATGCTTTTCTAAAATGGCCAAGTCCCGCCCCCATAACATTGTTCTCAACTATGGCTTTCATACAAATCTTATCCATGAACACCCGACCATCTGCTGATTGTTTTTTTGCATAATATCCCCAAACACATGCTATTGACGCAATAATGCAAAGAGGCAAACAAAAGCGTTTAAACAACAGTTTTCCTTTTCTTGTTCTTAGTAAGAACACCAACATAGAGGCAACAAGCGATAGAACTGCGGCTCTACTATTAGTAAAAGATAGTATTACTACAGATAGAATTATCACTAATAACAATAAACCACTATAGAGTTTTATTATAAGTTTATCGTTGCGTTTTGTTTTATAAATACTGGGAATCAAAACAGAAATAATACAAGCCAGGAATCCCCCATATGGACCAGGATTAAGGAAGGAACCGGCAGAATTACTTCCGTAATAGTAGGTATTATGACTAATTATCTGTATTAAGCCTTTCAACGATTCATATCCGCCCCAAACTGCTATTACACAAATGATAAAATAATGGACCCTTAATGAATTATAACGAGAAATGATTGAAAACAAAAACCATACACAAAAACAAATAGTGGCCTTGCGAATGCTTATTCCTGCAGCAGCATCATCTTGTTTTAATCCTATCCCTAATATAATCAAATACATGATTACAATAAGCAGAATTAACAAAGAATCGGCACGAACCAAACCTTGTTTCCTATTATTATTGCTTCTTTCAATCATTCTCATTGTTCTTTATTGATATCTGTTTTTAAGCAATTCAAAATAGGCATCTGTTAACTGAGAATATCTTTTATCAGGTGCATATACATTTGACACATTATTATAACCGTCAACAACAAACATATACGGGAAGCCTATGTCGTCAACAGGTAGTATAGTTCCTACAACACTACGTAATTCAATTTTACTATTTAATGATAGTTTTTGACTTAATATCTTTAATGCCATTTTGCTATATTCTCCCATGACAATAATGCCCATATTGAATGTAGAATCAGATGAAAGAGCATTAATTTTCCCAAGAATATAATCAACACAACTCTCACAATGATTCTCACTAATTCTACATACGAGTAATTGGTCTTTTTCTAAGAAATAGTCTTTATAACTATCAAAATTCTCGTTTTCTGAATCTATCAAATAGGAATCATCCATTTGTAAACCATCATACAGCCAAGCATCATATATAGTTTTAGTTAGTATCGAGTATACATCTTGTGTAAGAGCAACACTCTTATCGCCTTCAATCATATTAGTCTTTAGTACTGAAACTTTGCAGTACATAGCGATTGTTATAAGGCACATTAGTATTGGCAAAGCAATAAGAAAGACTTTACCAAGAAAGGTTTGATTATGATTTGACATATTGTTATTACATTTCATAATATAGCAAAACCGGATTAGATTCTCTTGTCAATTTTTCTAAATTTTCGTCGTCAAAAACTATTTTGATGCCTGCTCTCTCCAACATTTCTTTATAATGTAGAATCCTCTCACTATTAACAGGAACCACAATAGTATTATCTCCATTTCTAAACATGGGGGTTGAAAAGAATGCAAACAAGGGATTTTGGGATTCTAATGGTAAGCGTCGTGTCTCTTTTGTTTTATGATCATAAACAAAATGAATCAAACCTTCGTTTGGAACTGATAGGCCAAACACGGAATAATCCTTCAATTCAGTGAAAAAGCCAAAGAAGAAAGGATTCTCAGATGTATATTCCAACGCTTCTTCAGTCGTTTCAAATTTGACCTCTTTCAATAAATCCGGAGACATAACTAATCTGTATTTAGCGATCGCAGAATCTTTGGTTAATTCATAAATGACATTATCAAAATTAACCGTGCAGTATACATGATTGTCGAAAGAGTATAAATTCTTTACTCTCGTTAAAATCATATCAGGATTACTGTTATCCGCCCCGAACGCATATACAGGATCCGTTTCGTCATCAAGTATGACAAAAGAATAATCATTAAGATTTGAAAATTCTTTACTATTTCCTCTATATATATTGCAAGCCAGATAATTATCGCCCAAAGATTCTACCTCATTGAAAGGAAGTTTATATTTAATAGTTTTGATAGGTTTTCCATTCAAATCAAAAAAATTAATTTCTCTTCTAATTAAGTCATTGATTGCTATTGATTTGCCCCGCCTAAAAACATGTGTCAACTGTAAATACTCATGTTTGCCTCTTCCGTTAAAAGAAATTCTTCCTTTAAACTTTCCGCTATTATCAAACAAATAGACGGCTTTTGCAATACCCTCATCAACTACAATTATTGTACTGTCAATAAAAAAGACATCGTCTATTTGACCAATCAGGTTGTTATCATTGGTTTCTAGTGCTACGCACTTAATAGTTTTGAAAGCGTCATCCAAATTCTTTATAGATTTTTCATTAACATCTAATGTTATTGTTTCAACAGATGAATCATTTACCATTAGGTCTGAAATCGGTTTTCTACATGAAAACAATAATAATGAAGTCGTAAACAACAATAGAACTGTATTATAAGAGTATTTCATAATTAATTTTTTTAATTGCTTGATTTCTAATTATATGTGTGTTCTAGACTTGTAGAACACACATATAATTAACTAGATTAAGAAAAAGAACAACCGTAAGCCTCCATGATAGGTTTTACAACATTATCCATGAAGTCTTTAAATCCATCAGCCCATCCATATTTCTCTTCGCATGAATCAACAAGTTGAGGACTTACACACTTAACATCATATACCGTACCATTAGGAGTATAATGGAATGTCATAGTAGTAATCTGAGTTGTTGAATTACCATTTTGCTGGGTAGTAGTGTGAGAAGATGTCCTATTGGCTTTTCCAGAGAATATCTTCCAATTTAAACCAGCCTCAAAAGAATGGCTCTTTGTAACACCTTCTGTTACCTGACTGGAATATGTTGCATTACTTGTTACGGTGAAGTCTGTACTTGCAGTATAGTTTGTAGGCTGCAGAGAGGGACCTGCAACCTGACCTCCATTAGTCTGATTGCCTTCAGGATTCCATGTACACCAAGGACAACCTCCAAATCCTTCTTGTGATGCAAACGATTTAATATCACTCATAAAAATGCTTTTGTTACCAAGGAAAAGCAAGAAATTAACCATTGATATAAAGCAAACTGAAATCAAACTCCATTTAAAAATCTTATTCATTTGTAAAAATGATTTGTGGATGATTGATAATACTCATCCGTTGTTAATAATTCTGTTAGTGTTTTTTTGTCCGTTAACTATCTTGTATCCAAGATTGTTAACAATAATTCTAATAACTATTTCCTATCTTTGCAATATAAATTTTAAGGTTATACTTAAGATTTGAGGGGAAGGGGTAACATGGTACAACTTTTGCACAATCTTGGGCCATATTCCCCTTCTTTATTATTCAAATCCGTTAATTATCTCTATTGTCTAGACATTTCTTATTTCACGAATAAATATCATTTTCACTAATAGAATTATGATAGTCGCTATTGGAGTTGCTCTACCATAATAAAGAATTCACATAATACTTCTGATTTTTCAAACAAGGTCTATCGTAGTCATGTGACGTATTACTTTTGAACATAGTATACCAAGGGACTCACATTATGATCAGTAGTGGTCCAGCACAGCCTCCAACCCAAAATGGTTGGAACCGACTAAATCCAATACTTCTGCAATAGGAGAGTGTTTTGAACAGCCTACAGTTAGGGCTGCGGTCAGCAGCAAAGTTGACAGATCTAACTTTTTCATCTAAAAAACAAGGAGAGAGAACTTTTACATCTAAATACGAACAGAGAAGCTTACAAACTCTGTCGTGATAGGAAAAGGTCTAATAAACAATTCATACAATCATTAATATAGAATATATTTACCAATGAAACTTCTTCCATCTGAGAGAGTAAACGTCAGGATGTAAGATCCAGGTTCGTCTGTTACGTTCATAACCAAAGTGTCACCAATAGCAGTTTCCGTCCAAGTTGCATTATCCTCTACACGCTCTACCATAGCACTTATGAATGCAACGCTACCGTCAGTTTCAATGGTAACCTGCCCATCATAATAAGTGCAGATAGGAACCACCTCTATATATCGTCCACGTGCACGCATACGAGGCCCTGGATTAGGATTAGGATTAGGATTGGGACTTGGAATGGGATCTACAGGAATATTATCCGGATCATCATTAGCCCATACACTTGTCTGAAAACACGGTAATAATACCATCATTACTACCAACACTCTTTTTAGATAATTCTTCATACGACTTAATAATTAGGTTAAACAATTAGGTTATTTTTGGGTTAACTTTTTCGTTCTTGTTCTGATGCAAAGTTATGGTGACACATAAATATGACCAAAAAAAAAGGGTTGTTTAAGTCTGACAACCCCCGGTCTTATCAATTGGTTTTCAATATGTTACACGCGACGAGTCCTCGATTTTTCTGACAGCCCTTTTTTATAGGTATTTTGGGGCTTTTTTTTTGCAGAGAATTACCATATCTCGTCTAACTTGCTCCATAACTCCTCAGAACAACGTCTCACTTTCTTCAATAATCTGGATTTAATCTGATAAATGTTTTGAGGAGATTCCTTAATGATAACACTTATGGCCTTTGATGAAAGACCGGCGAAAGAGTATCTGAATAATTCCAGTTCCTTATCTGTTAGACCTATTTCGGGATCAGCCAAACGATCCATAATACCGTCATATGAGTCATTAAGCAGTTTATCTAACTTTCTAACACTATCCGGAGCAGTATAATCCTTTATAAGACTGTTGATCGTTACGTTTAATTGTTGTTTTGTAACTTTCTCCTGGCTTGTAGAATCAAAATACATGGAATACAGACGGTTTGATATGTCGTGACGTTCATGGAACTGAACACGAACCTGATTCTTTAAATCTTCTATTCTGCCGGACAATTCCTCTACTACGGCAAGAGAATCATACAATTGTTCTTTCATGCGTTTCTTCTTGTAATGATATGTCACAAGTACAATGACAAGAATCAACAAGAATATAACCACACAAAGTATCAGTGTTAATCTGGCGTGATTATACTTAAGCTGTTCATTTTCAGCAATAGCTCTGTATTGTTCTTTTTGCACAGCCAAAATGGGTTGGCTCAAAATAGCATTCAAACTGGAATTTTGAAGTAATGTATATTCGCGATAATACATCAAGGCTTCATCTGTTTGTCCCTTACATTCAGCCAGGAGGGAACTTGTATAATAGAAATAAATGGAATCTGTTCTAGTCTTTATATACTTCTCAGCTTGTTTTAAGTATGATTCAGATTTTGAATACTCCTTTACCGTATTGAAATACAATGCCATCATCTCAAAATAGCCGAAAGTATTTTGGGGTTGAACAATAGATAGATACCTATTTAATAAGACTGTTGCACTATCTGGTTCATTCATATTCATGGCACAATACAGTCTGTTATAGGTACAACTGGTAATTAAAAAGCTGTCATTGTAATTGTAAACCTCTTGTTCCACAATGCGTGTAATAGAATCTGCCGCCTTAAAATCATGCAGGTTCAACCTGCTCTCACCAATTCTATATAAAGCATGTAATCTGTGCAATTCCTTTTGTGTCGATTCAAAACAAGCTTCTGCCTTAACATAATAATCACCGGCACGACGAAAATCACGTGCCTTTGTAAACAATTCGCCCAAAAGATTATAAAGCAATCCCTCCCAATACTTATTATCAATCATGTCTACCAATTGCTCAGCTTGAGTTAACGCTCCTGTGGCATCAGTTGTTTTTCCTAAATCGATATAAACACAGCCCAAGTAATAATAAGACATGAAACGATAATCAATATTATTGTTTATAGAATAGTAGCGAACTGCCATCATAATGAGAGAATCATTAGGGGCTATTTGATAGTTCTTATATTCGGCAGCCGTATAAAGCAATGCATAACGAGCCTGACGTTCTTTACCATGAATGGAATGAGAATCTATCAAATTCATCAGCGAGTCTGCCAGTGGAGCATTATCATCCATAATTTTCTCGGCCATATCCAAAGTGGCATCTACCGCCTTACGACCTCGAATTTTACCATCATTGATACGACTACAATCAACACTCAGGAGCATTACAAGCACCAATAATACCGAATTACGCAGAATGCCACAAATCCGGTACCTGAACAGTTCAAATTTCAGCATGGAAAAAGATTATTCTTAATACCCTATTGTATCGCAAAGATAATAGGATTTATATATTATTAATAATGTATGATAAGAAAAGTGAAAATAAGAAACCCCCGCGTCACCGCGAAGGTTCCTCTTGCCAAATAAATGAATTATAATAGATCCCGGGACCAGGAAAAAATTAAAAAAGTCGCAAAAGGTATCAGACTTTCCGGTGCAAACAAGGATCTATTGAGTTGTGACAAAGTTATGCACATTATCCTGTGTTACATACAAAAAAGCCTGATAAAAGGATGACAACTGCACTTTGTAATAAACTATGTTTCAGTGTATTACGAAAGTTTTAAAAGAACAGAAATATGACACTTTTATAATATACTGATTATCTGCGAATTAGCCACCAAACATGCGTAATTACTTATCATTCAAAGCAATAGACAAATCTTTCATTAAGATTGGATCTTTGATTTGGATCTTATCCAGCAAACGTTTCTTACGCTGATTCACATTCAAATGTTTGTCACCGAGCAATGCAGCTATAGATTTTGATGAAAAACCGGCTAGAACAAAACGAAGTATTAATAAGTCTTTTTCTATAATATCAATACCTGATGAAAGGACTTTGTTCATTATTCCGTCAAAAGTCTCATTTAGCAGTTCATCTATGTGATCAATATTCTTGCGGTTGGTAAAACCTTCCACTTGGTTTCTTACTACTCGGTACACGCGTTCAGCCTTCTTGTTATCATCTATTTGCTCGTAATAGCGGGTATATAGGTAATCAGATGGATTAAACTGACTACGAATCATATCTCTGACTTTAGTATTAAGATTACTGATTTTATCCTGATTAACTGATATTTGAGTAGTAAGTTCATTTATAGTAGATATATATTCTCTTATCTGATTGTCATAATCACGCCTTCTCTTTAAACCTAAAAAAATGGAAAATGCAAATATCAATATAAAAGCAACAATTGATGCAACTAGTATTGTAATCCTTTTGTATGCCTTGGCTGATTCCAATTCTGCAACCTTTTGATAATAATCTCTTTGAATACCCAGAAATGGATCGTTCAATACTCTTCTGGCATAATCCTCATCTAGTGAAGTGTATATTCTTAAATGCTTTAATGTACCCTCTACATCTCCCTTTTCTTTAGCGTGTAAATAACTATAATAATGCCAATAAACTGTATCTTCATTAGAAGTAAAATTGTTCCTGGCTCTATTTAAAAAATCCTCAGCTTTAGAGAAATCCTTTTTTCTATCATAATAATATGCTAGCAGTTGACATAATATCTGACTATTAGATTCATCGTAATGGGATATATACTCATCAAATAAATAAGAAGCAGTATCCATTTCATCCCAATTCAAATTAATAGTAAACCTAGAGATGACTGCTTTCTTTAAGAGACTGATGCTATCATTCTCAAGAGCCCAATCTTGAACCAATTGATTAATAGAATCAGCTTCTTTGTAATGAAGCATATTCTCTTCACAACCAGCCATATAAAACAGCGAATAATTTTTATGATAATATTTTCCCGAAAGATCGTAATAAAGAACAGCTTTATTATAATATTCCGAGGCTAACATATAGTGACAACATTGATGATAAACTGTCCCTAAACGAAAACACAACAGACCTTTCCAGAAATCGTTATCAATTTTATCAATTAACAGCTCCGCTTGAGCCAAAGCCACTGAAGCTTCGTATATTTTTTTTAATTCCCAATAAACACATCCCAAATAATAATAAGAAAGGAAACGATAGTCAATATTCTTTTTATCAGAATAATAACGAACCGCTTCCATGATAAGAGAATCACTGGTAAAGGGCTGGTATTCCTTATACTGTGTCGCAGTATAAAGCAATGCATAGCGGGCGCGCAATTTCTTGCCCTTTATGGATTGGGGATCAATTAGTCGGACTAGTGAATCTGCATAATGAGAATCATGGTCCATTATGTATTCTACACTGTCCAAAATAGAATTTACGGCTTTATTACCGCGAACCATGCCGTCGTTGGGACGGCTACAACTGAGAAGGAGAAGCATCAGTGCTATGATTGATGCTAAACGAGAATTAGGCGTCATAAAACAAACGATTTCAATTATTGGTGTGCAAATGTAATAAAAAATGACGCATTAGGAAACGACCCTAATGCGTCAGTTTTATTCCACTGTTATGACTGCCGAGGTGGTGGTAGCCCGGAACTCCGGAGCGTAGAGGCACTGCATTACGGCGTTGCCTACGGTAAAGCGGCCGGGCTTTTGGAGTTTCACATCGTACTCTATCATGTAGGTGCCTTTGTCCAGGCGGTCTATGTAGAACACGTTGCGGGTATTGCCGGGTGCTGTATAGCAGCCAATGCCGTAGCGCCAGTAGTAGGTGTAGCCGGCGTGGGTGCTCAGGGGCTCCATGGTGGCGGCCCTCATATCACTCAGTTGCAGGTACTCCAGATTGCGGTCGGTCTCCAGGTCAAAGCGTATGCGTAGCTGGTCTCCCACATGCAGGCGGGTTCCGGGTTTTACCTCCTCCAGGCGGTCACCATCAGATGCATGTATTACGCGCCAGATGGTACGCTTAAGTTGCATTCCGTTTTCCTGATGCTCTACCTTGTCCAATTGCTCGGTAAAGGTGCGGTATATGGCTCCCCAACTTATGCCCTCGGTCTCGGCATCAATGGTGATATCGGCCTTGTCACGGCTTATGGGTCCTTGCCAGGTTTGGGTGGTGTAGCCGGCAGTGGCACGGCTGGTGGATGCCTTAATGGCGTCCTTGCCTACGTAGATGGTTATATCGGGGTCACTTTCCAGCTGGGTGCCGCCTCCTATGGCCAGCAGTGCGGTTACGGACTGGGCGGTTGCGGGACTGCTGCCCCATCCGGTGGTCTGTTTCTGCTTGAGCAGCCAGCGGGCAGCCTCTACCGCCTGGGTCTGATAGCCGGTGGCCAGCAGCAGACGTATTATGAATGTCTGGGTCTCTATGGGGGCGTCGGTGCGGTAATAGCCACCTGCGTTGTCGCGCCAATATCGGCCCATCTCATCGTTGTAGAGTGATCGCTCAACCAGTGTGGCTGCTACGTGAGCGGCCTCCTGCTTGTGGCCGGTCCGATGCATGAGCAGTGCCAACTGGGCGCGGTAGTAGAGGTTCAGGTCATGGGTGTCCTGTGCCTCGGCCAGACGGCTGAAGTAGTGGTGGCTGGCAGCGGTGGAGCCATTGAACTCATAGTCCTGGAAGTATGAGCGTATGAGCAGGTAGTAGAGTTCACTATAACCCAGGGTCTGCGGCTTTTCCTTTACGTCATAGCGCTTGAAGTAGTAGTTGTCCAGATAGTTCAGGGCATTCTTTATTATACGGTCTATATCTGATGTTACCTTTATCAGGCCGTCTTCTTTCATCTGGCCCAGGCCGTACAGTATCTCGGCGGTTACGGCCGGGCTGGTCTCAAAGCCGGGCATCCAACTCCAGCCGCCGTCATAGTTTTGGCTCCAGACAAGGCGGTTAAGGGCAAACTCAAAGGCCTGATCCGTCTCGCTGCTGCCCAGACATTTGGCCAGGGCGTGCAGACGGTCATTCTCACTGCGGTTGTCAAACACCCACGGGGTCTCCTCAAGTAGCGTTCCGGTAAGGTCCTCGTTTCGTTCCAGCTGTGTCTGCCAGGCCGATACGGGCAGGTTGCTCCATTCATTGAGCATCTCCTTTATTACGGGATAACGGCGGCACAGATCCTGTGATATAGCTGCTCCCATCATGCTGTAGAACATGCTGAGGGTGGACAGATCGGCCAAACGGATTATCACGGGCAGGTTCTGGATGGCGTACCATATGGGGGTGGCACTGTACTCCAGTGTAAGACGCTCATCCTTCATGGTGGTGGAGCGCGGACGGTCCAACACCTCAAAGTGGAACGTGCGGCTCTCGGCTCCGTTATTAAAGAGTGACAGTGCCTGTGTTACCTGTGTACGGTTGGTGAGTACGGGTATGGTCTCCTCCATACCGTCACTATGACCCTGTGTCTGCGCGGTCAGGCGGTAGGTTACGGCTGTCAGTCCCTCGGGAACGTTTATTGTGAACGCTGTGCTGGCACTGCCTCCTGCGGGTACGGTTATGTTCTTGCGACCAGCCCCCTGGATTATACCCAGCGTCTTGCCAGTTACGGCATCAATCATTGTCATGGTTACGGTGGCGGTGGCGCTCTTGTCCATAAGGTTGCTTACCTTGACGGTAAACTCCATGCGGTCGCCCTCACGCAGGAACCTGGGTGATGCGGGCTCCACCATTATAAGCTTGCGTGTAACAAGCGTGGTGTCCAACCGTGCGGTCTGGAGTGAGTCCGTGAATGACAGGCCGCGCACTCTCCACTCGGTAAGCAGTTGCGGACTGCGGAACTGGACCGATGCCGTTCCCGTGGAGTCTGTCACTATGTAGCGGAACAAGCCGGTGGGATTGAGGTCTGTGCGCAAGGCTACTGCCGTCTGGTCAGAGTTTGATTCCACTGACGGCTCGTTCATCTTTACAAATAATGCATCTTCCGAGGGTTCTCCTACACCTCCGCGCAGACGCATCTGGGAACGGGCGCCCAGGTCTGCGGAGTTAAATACTATATCAAGTCCTGCAACGCTACCCTGAAGTGCTTCATCAACAGTGGTTATGCCAATTGCCTCAAAGTCTTTCAATTTAATTCCCCTGGTCTGTCTGTAGCTGAACGGGTCTATCAGTATGCCGGTTATGGCACGCTTGCCCTTGTATTGATATGGGTCATCAAACGTGTGTTCCCAGTACGCATATTGTGTCATGGGGTAGGACTGCTCACTCAGCAGTACACGGCCTCCCACATATGTGGGGTTGAATGGCTGGAGCATAAAGCTGTTGGTGCCATAAACATCAAGTGCACGGTCGTACATATCCAGCAATACGGCAGCCTTTACCGGATTGCCCTGCCAGTCTGTTATGCGTAACTGCCACTCCTCGTCCTCATCGGGCTCCAGGAGGCTGCGGAACGTTGTCAGCTCCATCTTGAGCTGATGCTCCCTTTCCGGTACCTCGAACGTATAGGAGGTATTTTCAATCTGGCCCTCATAAACTACTGCGCAACTTACTGCAAAATAACCTTTAAGGTCTGGTGTAACAGGTATTCTCAGTACCTGCTGACGACCATCAGATTCCAGCATGCCGCGTCTTACGACACCGTACTTGTTCTCTATAAAGTAGTGAATAATGGAGCCTTTGTGGCTGCTTCCCAGACGGATCACCGCGGTATCGCCCAGTTCTACCTTAGTACGGCCGCCGTCTTCAGAAAGTGACCACAGGAGCCACTGGGGCCTTACATAATCGTAATCATCTTCACGGCACAGGATTATATCCCTAGAGGACTCCTTGAATCCGTCGCAGCTGGCGGTAATGCGGTATTCGCCCGATTTCATATTGTCCAACATAAGGTCGCCGGACTCTGGATCATCGCGGTCAAAGGGTACTATTCCCTCAAATACCACGCTCTCCGTTATGTCATCGCCGTTAATGTCAAAGTCATAGCGCGGGAACTTATCCTTAAGTTGCAGGTTGTCTATCACCTGCACCAGTTCCTTCTTGCGGTCATAGGTGCCAAACGGCAGCCACAAACCCGGCTCCTCCGTTCTGATAAGACGTGACACCTTTACTTTAATGCGTCCCGATACCTGACCGTTGTTGGATTGGAGAGCAAATTTCAGGGTCTTTACTCCGTCCTGAGGTATAGTTCCGTCATCCGACAGAATATTGACAAAACCGGACGGATCCTTTGCAGCACGTAAGTTAAGTGATGACTCGTGTGTCTCACCATTGATATCGGTCACAACCACATTCACATATACGCGGCAGGAGGTCTCCACCATCATATCTGACGGAATACGGAACGTGAAACTGAATGTTCCCTGGGCCGATGTATATACGGTGTCGGCTCCCACTCTGATGTAACCACGGTCATCGGGCATGCAGAACCGGTGGAATGAGTTGGGGCTGGCTCCGGCATAACATTGTACGGTGGCGCTATCCAGAGGCACACCGGTAAAGGTGCGGGCGCTGCCTGTTACGGTGATAGGAGTATCGAATGCTGCGGCATCCCTGAACTGATCCATGCGGACTTGGAACTTGGGTTGGCGGAATGACTCCACGTTAATCTGAGTCCAGCCTCCGTAGGTTTCATATGAATTGGCCTGCGTGACCCTCAGGTTCACACTACCTGGCATACAGTTGTCCGGAATATGGTATGTGCCACAGAAAACACCCATTTCATCGGTGGTATAGGTACCTACCAGTTCCTCTCCGCGACTGCTTACGGCATAGACGCTTACTGACTCGCCTGCCTGAACTGCAGCCTTATCGCCGGTCCGGCTGAAAAGCAGGCCGTTGAACTGGACCGAATCGCCGGGCAGGTATGTATATCGGTCCGTATAGAGTTGCAGGTAACGGTGGAAGTCGGGCATATCGGTGCTCCTTGGCAAGTAGAATGAGCTGTTGCCACGGCTGGCGCCGGACTCCAATTCCAGTTTGAAACGGCCGTTGTTGTAATTCTCAAGCAGTATGACACCATCGGAACCGGTTATTCCGCTGGTAGCTATCTGAACCATTTCATCGTAACTGTTAAGTCTCCACAGGGTGTATTTGCAGTCGGGCACGGGCTTACCTGTGCGGGTGTCAACTACCACTCCGTACAAGGTTCCGCTGTTATGGATATGACGTACCAACTGGAGACCGTTGCACTCTATGTAACGGTATGATATGTAGTCTCCGCTGCTGAAATAAGGTCCGGTGGAGACCATCAGATAATAACATCCCTGCATTACCGGGGGTATGTTCATTATGGTGGTATGCTCCAGATAATCGCCGGGATCATTCACGTGCATACTCCATTCTGATACGGCATTGCATTGGTTAAGCTGTGAGAGCATGCTTACCTGGTCCAAACCAGTCAAACGGCCGGGAACCTCCACTACTTTTATGTATACGGTGCTTATGTTCCTGAAATCCACCCGGGCTATGTTGCGCTCTCTGGGCAGTAACTCGGCAGGTGCTTGAAAAGTTACGGTTTTGCGTTCAATATCCGCCATTATGGCCAAACACTCAAGGGCTCCCTCGCTCTTGGGCCATTTTTTCTGGGCGGCTACGCATATCTGGTGAGCCTGACGCTGCAGATTTGCAGCCTTTTCATCGGGCATATCGGACAGGTTGTCCTCTATCTTGCCGGCAGCCATGCTGTAGAACAGTGTGCTGAACTTGACCTTCTTGGTATAGGATTCGGCCAGTGCTATAGTACCCTTGAGCCACTCCTCATCATTGCTGTTCCATTCTCTGTCATTGTCCAGATAGCTGTCAAGTACCTGCATTCGGCGTATGTCTATGGTGCAGCGTATATTGGGTTTGGCGGCAAAGTTGTTGTTGACCAGACGGCGCAGTACGTATAACTGCCACAGGTCGGGGTCGTCGGGCGTAAGGCCGCGGGTTGCTTCCAGAAAATCTCTCATGCTGCCGTACAGACGCTTATCGTCCAGGAACTTTTTCTTACCCAACGGCAGTCGGTAATCTGTTATGGGCATCACAGCATGATCAGCCAGCATATCAACCAGCAGGGGGCGCAGTTTCTGACCTGCCTTGTTGCCTCCCGGGAAGAACTCCTCATAGAAACCTGAGCCCACATCGCCCGCCAGATTGATAGACTGGTCCAGATGGTAGCATATGGTATCACATAACATCTTGGCAGTCCAATGCAGCAGCGGCGGATTCTCCTCGTCCGATGGCCGCATACGGGAAATATTATATCGGTTTTGGTTCCAATAAGTCATGTAACCCTTGGCCAGGAATGCGTGGCACAGGGCTTTATGCTCCTTAACCTTGAGTGAAGGCATCAGCGTATTGAACAACTCTATGCCATCAGGTATGCCTTTCTCACTGAAGGTCTGCTGAACTTGTGTAAGATAGACGGCGCTTTTAAGCATCTGGCGTCCGTCACCATCATCTGCTGCCATATCCCAGATCTGGGTAATGACCTTGGCTGCACTCTCCGGAAGGTCCTGATTTATAAATTCTTCCACCTTCTTCCAGGCGCGGGTGTACTTGTCCGCGCTGGCAGTTGCAGTAGTCAGTGTCATAATGATAATCAGAAGTGTTATTTTTACCAGGTGTCTCATAAGCAAAAAACTATTGGTTCTCCGACAAATATATGACGGAAAAACGCCTTGGTTAAGCCCCAAGGCGTTGCAAAAACGTTGCAATCATTCAAAAAGGTCACCCGACATAGAGGCATACCGTGAACGGCCCAGATGCTTGTAGGCCAGGTCAGTCACCTCACGGCCACGGGGGGTTCGCTTAAGGAATCCCTCCTGGATAAGGAACGGCTCGTATACATCCTCAATGGTACCGGCATCCTCACTCAGTGCGGTTGCTATTGTGCCGATGCCCACGGGACCACCCTTGAACTTGTCAATGATGGTGGTAAGTATGCGGTTGTCTATCTCATCCAGACCGTACTTGTCTATGTTGAGTGCCTCAAGGGCGATATTGGCTATTGAAACGGTGATGCGGCCCGATCCCTTTACCTGCGCAAAGTCACGTACGCGGCGCAACAGGGCGTTGGCTATTCGGGGCGTTCCGCGACTGCGGCCTGCTATCTCAGCGGCTGCATCCACATCACACGGTATGCCTAGGATCTTGGCTGAGCGGAGTATAATCTTCTGGAGCGTCTTGGCATCGTAGTACTCCAGATGCATGTTGATGCCGAAACGGGCTCTGAGCGGTGCTGTAAGCAGACCGCTGCGGGTTGTGGCGCCAATCAGCGTAAACGGGTTAAGGTCTATCTGAATGCTTCGGGCGCTGGGACCCTTGTCAATCATTATGTCAATGCGGTAGTCCTCCATGGCCGAGTAGAGATACTCCTCGACTACGGGTGACAGACGGTGAATCTCATCGATAAACAGCACATCCTTGGGCTCAAGAGAGGTAAGGATACCTGCCAGATCACCCGGCTTGTCAAGCACGGGGCCCGATGTTATCTTAAAGCCCACGCCCAGTTCATTGGCGATGATGTTGCTCAGTGTGGTCTTACCCAGTCCGGGAGGGCCGTGCAGCAGAGTGTGGTCAAGCGACTCGCCGCGCTGGCGGGCTGCCTGAACAAAGACACGCAGGTTCTCAACGATCTTGCCCTGTCCGGCAAAATCGTCAAAGCTTAGCGGACGCAGAGCGTTATCAAGCTCCTTGTCGCTTGCTAATTGCTGCTGTCTTATATCAAATTCTTCCATTTACTTGATAGCTGCTGCAAGCTCGTTAGCATTAATCAGAGACTGTTCGCCTGTCTCCATATTTTTAAGCGTCACTTTTCCCTCAGCCAACTCGTTGCTGCCCACAATTGCTACGTAGGGCACTTCACCGGCATTGGCATAAGACATCTGTTTTTTCATCTTGGCGTTGTCAGGATATATCTCAGCCGGGATGTCATGGGCGCGGAGCTCTGCCAGAAGCTTAAGGCAGAACTGAGCCTCCTCATCACCCAGATTCAGGAACAGCACCTTTACGCCGCCCTGTGCCTCCTTGGGATACAGGTCCAACTGGTTCAGGACATCATAGATGCGGTCTGCACCGAACGATATTCCCACACCGCTCACACCCGGAAGTCCGAATATGCCGGTAAGGTTGTCATAACGGCCGCCGCCGCTGATTGATCCAATCTCAACATCCAGTGCCTTTACCTCAAAGATGGCGCCGGTATAGTAGTTGAGTCCGCGGGCCAGGGTCAGGTCAAGTTCCAGCTGGTTCTTGAGTCCCAGACGGGTGGCGCCGTCCAGAATGAAACGGCACTCCTCCACTCCTTTCAGGCCGGTCTCGCTACCTGCCAGAACGGTGGCAATGGTATCCAGTTTCTCACTGTTGCTGCCGGTCAGTTTGATAATGGGCTGCAGTTTGTCAATGGCATCCTGCGGCAGACCCTTATCGGCCAACTCGGCATTCACGCCGTCCAGACCGATCTTGTCAAGCTTATCGATAGCAACGGTTATGTCAACAATCTTATCTGACTGGCCGATGCTCTCGGCAATGCCGGCCAGGATCTTGCGGTTGTTCAGTTTGATGGCCACGCGAACGCCAAAACGGCTGAACACGGTGTCAATCATCTGTATGAGTTCAATCTCGTAGAGCAGTGAATCTGAGCCTACAACATCGGCGTCACACTGGTAGAACTCGCGGTAACGGCCCTTCTGGGGGCGGTCAGCACGCCATACGGGCTGTATCTGGAAACGCTTGAAGGGGAACTGGAGTTCCTCGCGGTGCATCACCACGAAGCGTGCGAATGGCACAGTGAGATCGTAGCGGAGACCCTTTTCGCAGAACTTTGATGCCAGCTTGAGGCTGTTGCGTGAAAGCAGTTCCTCATCGGTCAGACCGCTCATGTAATCACCTGAATTCTGAATCTTGAACAGGAGCTTGTCACCCTCCTCACCGTACTTGCCCATAAGGGTTGACAGGTTCTCCATTGAGGGAGTCTCTATCTGACGGTAACCAAAGAGGCGGAACACTCCGCGGATGGTATCAAATATGTAGTTACGGCGTGCCATCTCCACCGGAGTGAAGTCACGCGTGCCTTTTGGAATTGACGGTTTCATCTTTTAGCGTCTACGGGATAAGAAAATCATGATATAATAAACCAGCGTACCAAGAGAACTGACGGCGGCCACAACATATGTGTAAGCGGCGGCCTTCAGGGCATCCTGGGCTGCTGTCATTGTATTGCTGTCGTTATTGCTGGTGTGCTTGAGCCAGGCAAGTGCGCGGCTGCTGGCATCCACCTCAACGGGCAAGGTTACGAAACTGAACAGGGTGGTCATGGCAAACAGCGCTATTCCTGCAATCATCAGTGCGGGGAATGTCTGCACTACCAGGATGCCGGCCAGCAGCACGAATGTCACAATCTGTGACGAGAACTGCACCACAGGTACCAGCGCCGAGCGCAACTGTACGGGAGCGTAGTTCTTGGCATGCTGTACTGCGTGTCCGCACTCATGAGCTGCAACGGCTGCGGCCATCATGGTACGTCCGTAATAGACGTCCTTGCTCAGGTTAACCGTATTGGTCTCGGGGTTATAGTGGTCCGATAACCGCCCCTCCACGCAGGTTACGCGCACATCGGTCAGACCATGATCGGCAAGCATGCGGGTTGCTACGTCGTGACCGCTCAAGCCGTCACGGGTAGGTATCTGCGAATACTTCTTGAACTTGCGGTCCAGATTCAACTGCACTGAGTGGCTCACGATTGCTATTACAATGAACAGCACCCAGTACATTGCATACGGCGTCATCGGCTCATCTACCATCATTTCTCACGAACAATTGTCTGGTGGCGGTCAGGACCTACCGATACTATTGATACCGGAGTCTCAAGATACTCCTCCAGGAAGGTGATGTAGTTGTTGAACTCCTCGGGGAACTCATCCTCATCCTTGACCTGAGTCAGGTCTGTCTTCCAACCGGGCAGTTCCTCATAGATAGGCTCTACACCCTCGCAGTCAAACGGGAACTCATCGGTCTGTGTTCCGTCGGGAAGCTTGTAAGCCACGCAAGCCTTGATGGTGGGGAATGTGTCCAGAACGTCGCTCTTCATCAGGATCAGGTCAGTCACACCGTTCAGGCGTACTGCATAGCGCAGAGCCACCAGGTCAACCCAACCGCAACGGCGGCGGCGACCGGTAACTGCACCGAACTCATGACCGCGGTCTGAGAGAGCCTCACCGTCCTTGTCAAACAACTCTGTGGGGAACGGACCGCTACCCACGCGTGTGCAGTAGGCCTTCATGATTCCGTAAACCTTACCTATGTTGCGCGGAGCAACGCCCAGACCGGTGCAAGCACCTGCGCATATGGTGTTTGAAGAAGTTACAAAAGGATATGAGCCAAAGTCAATGTCAAGCATTGTGCCCTGAGCACCCTCGCAGAGGATGGTCTTGCCCTCATTGAGAAGGTTGGCAACAAAATGCTCGCTGTCCACGAACTTGAACTGTTTCATATACTCAATGCCCTCACGCCAAGCCTTCTCAAGCGGAGCCAGGTCATACTCAAAGTTCAGGCTCTTGAGTGTGCGCTCGTGTGCGGCACGTGCGGCAGCATAACGCTCCTCAAAGTCGGGACGCAGCAGGTCACCCACGCGTACGCCTGTGCGAGCCACCTTGTCGGTGTATGTGGGGCCGATGCCTCTGCCTGTGGTACCTACCTTGTTGGAACCCTTTGATGCCTCAAGGGCGCTGTCCATCAGGCGGTGGGTAGGCAGAATCAGGTGTGCCTTCTTTGATATGAGCAGACGGTTTTTGAGGTCTATGCCTGCAGCCTCAAGAGATTCGGCCTCGGCCTTGAACAGGGCGGCGTCAAGCACCATACCGTTGCCTATGATATTCTGTTTGTTGCCCTGGAACACGCCCGAAGGAATGGACTTGAGCACAAATTTCTTGTCATCGAAAATAAGGGTATGACCGGCGTTGGGACCTCCCTGAAAACGTGCTACAACGTCATAGCGCGGTGTGAGCACATCCACAACCTTACCCTTGCCTTCATCACCCCACTGCAGTCCCAGCAGGACATCAATCTTTTCTGTTTTCATTTTCTGTCTTTATCTTTTTTATTCAACTTATTCTGTTTCCGTTTCTGGTCTGCCGTACACTTACTGCACAACCCGAATATTCTCAGTTCCCAACCTGTAGCGTTAAAACGGCGCGTACGCAGTTGGGCAATCTGACGGCGCACCTTGTCGCCGTTCATCTCTGTTATCTTGCCGCAACCGTCGCATACCAGTTTGATGACGCCTTTGCTCTTATCGGTCCTCTCATAGAGAACCTTGTCATCCTGGAACACCTTGCGCAACAGACCGGCTTCCTCAAACAGACGCAGATTGTTGTACACCGTGGCGCGGCTTATCCTGAGGCGTCCCCCTTCAGTCATCAGGCGGGCCAGTTCTTCGGCCTGCATGGGGACATCGGTAGAGTATACCACCTCAAGCAACGCATTCCTCTCAGGGGTGTTACGCAGTGAATTCAGACGCAGGTAATCGGTCAGATTCTGTCGCGCCTGACCAAGTCCGTCCGCCTTATCCATTCTCTGCTTCCAGTCTGTCCAGAGCCGCCTTAGCCGCCTGAGCGCACATTATGTCCGTGCCACTGATGGCTGCAGCCGCCTGATCCCTGAGTTCCTGCACATAACGCTGGCCCATCTCACGTCCCGAGCGCAGCATGTGAGCCAGCGTCAGGAAACCGCAATACCGGGCCATAGCATTGTCGGAGGCAATCCAACGGAATGCTGACTCCGACGCACCCTGCATCCGGCTGAAGAGATACATTGAGCACACTTCAGCCAGATCGGGGTATTCTATCTGTTCAATCCAGAGGTCAGCCATGTCCGGCATGAACTGATCCTGAGGATAAATCAAAGCAGCAAGTATCCTGCATTCGCGGATATCCTCTTTCCATAGAGCTGCTGCAAGCTCCTGGCTCTTCTCTATCTCCTGTGCTATTTCCCTGAGTGCCGGAAGACCCACGCCGAAATTCAGTTTATAGCCGATGCCCGCCTTTCGCATATCGGCCGACGCAACACCGTTCATGGACAGCCTGAGTCTCTGTTTTACATCAAGGACTTTCTCTTGAATAGTCATCTGGAAGATATTGTCAGAGCTGTTTGTTCACTTGGAAAGAAGACGTTTCTTGTACTGGTGAGGTGCCTCACCCTTCTCCTTGAAGAATGCAGCGTAGAACGACTGACGGTTGGCAAAACCGGATTTACGTCCTATCTCATCCATCGTAAGGTCCAGATAACGCTTATCGGTAAGCATGTTAGCCGCATCACGTACCCTGAACTCATTCACCAGACTGGAATAGTTCATTCCGAATCTTGAATTGATCACAGCCGACAGATACCTGGGGTTAGTGCCCAGTTCCTCGGCCAGTTTCTTGGCAGAATAATCGGGATCGCGGTACTTTTTCTGTGCCACGATGATAGTCAGAATCCCGTCATAGAGTTCATCTGCCAGTTCTGCACGGATCAGACCTCTGTAATCAGCGTCCTTGGAGGCCTTCTCCCTGATTTTGTAAGGTTTCGTTTTTGTTTCCATAAGGTCAGTTTTCGTTCACAAAATAAATCATTTTCCTTCTAATAATAACTATGTTAATGTCAATATTATTTAAAAAGATTTCTATATGGAACATACGTTTACGGGGATGGGATTTTTTTGTAATTTTGGCATCAATACACTTGCCTGGAAATGATTGACCAGTTAACCATAGAGAAGATACTCGATGCAGCCAACATTGTCGATGTGGTATCCGAGTTTGTCACCCTGCGACGCCGCGGCGTGAACTATGTGGGACTGTGTCCTTTCCATAACGAGAAGACCCCCTCGTTCTATGTTTCACCCTCCAAGGGAATATGCAAATGCTTCAGTTGCGGCAAGGGCGGCAACGTGATACATTTCCTCATGGAGCACGAGCAGATGTCATACTGGGACGCCGCCAAATGGCTGGCCCGCAAGTACGGCATACCCTACAGCGAGCGTGAACTGACAGACTCTGAGAAGGCCCTGCAGAACGAGCGCGAGTCAATGTTCATTACCAACCAGTTCGCATTGGATTTCTTCAAGGATACGCTGCTTAACACCGAGAAGGGCCGCGCCATAGGTCTGGCCTATTTCCGCAAGCGCGGATTCCGCGACGACATACTTGAAAAGTTCCATCTGGGCTACTGTCCCGATGAGCCCGATGCACTGGCACGCGCCGCACTGGCCAAGGGATTCACCAGGGAGAACCTCATCAAGACCGGCCTGTGCTACGAGCGTGAGAACGACGGTCAGCTGCGTGACCGCTTTCACGGCCGCGTGATATTCCCGGTGCACTCCATATCGGGCAAAGTAGTAGCCTTTGGCGGCCGCATTATGAGTGCCGATGCCAAGGTGGCCAAATACGTAAACTCGCCTGAATCAATCATCTACTCCAAGAGCCGCGAACTCTACGGACTCTGGCAGGCCAAGCAGGCCATAGTACGCAAGGACCGCTGTTTCCTGGTTGAGGGTTATGCCGATGTCATCAGCATGTTCCAGAGCGGAGTTGAGAACGTTGTTGCATCCAGCGGCACATCACTCACTCCCGGTCAGATACGTCTGATACACCGTTTCACCAACAACATAACTGTGCTCTATGACGGCGATAGGGCCGGCATCAAGGCTTCGCTTCGCGGCATAGACATGCTGCTGGCCGAGGGCATGAACGTAAAGGTTCTTCTGCTGCCCGACGGTGAGGATCCCGACAGCTTTGCACAGGGTCGCGGTGCCACCGCTTTTCAGGAGTATATTGACACCCATCAGGTGGATTTCATCAAGTTCAAGGTCAACCTTCTTATGGAGGATGCCCAGGATGACCCCTACAGCCGCAGTGAACTTATCAAGAGCATCACGCAGAGCATATCGGTCATACAGGATCCCATTGTAAGGTCCGTATATATAACCGAGTGCAGCCAGATAATGAAGATTGATGAGCGTCTGCTCATTAACGACGTGAACCGCCGCCAGCGCGAGCAGGCCCAGGCCGCACCTCAGCCCCAGCGTCCGGCCCAATCATCCGATGAAAACGGGCAAAATCAGGAACAGCCGGCACCTGAATCAGATAATCCAGATGCTCCCGCGGAGCCCGAACCCCAGGCGGAGATATCGGCCCAGGACAAGCTGCGCAATGACATCCGGGCACTCAAGCGTGAAGGATTCGGCCCCATGATGGAAAAGGAACGTCTGCTGTCCCAACTCATAGTAAGATACGGAGGCAAGGTAATGTGCACCTTCCAGAATGAGGATGGACAGGAGCAGGATATGACCGTCGGACAGTTCATTGTCGGCTCGCTCCAGAACGACGGTCTGGAGTTCCGTCATCCGGTCTACAAGCGATTTGTAGAACTAATGGCCGAGCATCTTGAGGAGAAGGATTTCAACACCCAAAAGTTCTTCATGTCACATCCCGAAACGTTCGTAAGCCTTACCGCCGCCAGCCTTATGGAGGAGCGTTACCAGCTGAGCGGCCTCTTCAAGGACAGCAAGCCCTCCGAGGATGAGAACTACCTCTTCAAACTGACCCGCCACATCATGGCCGACTATCAGATGGAGGTGGTCCGCCTGGAAATCAAGAAAACAGAAAAAGAGATCCAGGAGGCCTCATCGGACACTCTCGCATCTCTCCAAACCCGCTACCAGCAACTCCTCCAAGCCCGCTCCGAACTCTCCAAAACCTTGGGCGAGCGCGTCATCACTCTGTGACACAATAGGGACGGTTCCTTCCGTGTCATGTTTGTTGTTCCAAAACGACACGGAAGGAACCGTCCCTATTGTGTCACTTGCGCGAGATTAGGTTCATGAACTCTTCGCGAGTCTTGGCGCGGTTGAAGGCGCCGGTAAAATCTGATGTGGTTGTAATGGAATTTTGTTTCTCCACGCCGCGCATCTGCATGCACATGTGACTGGCCTCGATGACCACCATCACGCCGAGCGGCTGGAGTGTTTCCTGAATGCAGTCCTTAATCTGTGAGGTCATGCGCTCCTGTACCTGG
>JAFXMB010000062.1 GCA_017530735.1 Bacteroidaceae bacterium
CATTGATGTAGTGCTGCTGAGATGAAAGTACAAGATTCTGGTGGCGGATCTGTATATCCGATATGCGAGTGGATATATCGGTCCGCTGCTGGTCATATATAATGAATATGGTGCCGGCAACAATGTGGTTGCACTGCCATTTCTTTTCGGCCACATTCTTCTCTATCAGAAAACGTATGGCCTGCGAACGGTTGGCAAAACCGTCCTCCTTAACCAGTGAGTCAAGCTGCTCAAGCAACTCATCCTCAAGCGATACTCCGAATCTCTTCAATGCCATGATCCGTGAAACTAAAAATGCAATACAAACATACACAAAATAGACATATTTGTATTAAGTTTGTCAAAAGAATAGAAGTATCCTAAAATGAAATCATTCCGCATTTTTCCTTTGGCAGTCATTGCTTTGTCTTTATTTGCTTCATGTGACGAGAATAAAGATAATGATCTTGAAGTTGTAGACTCTGTCCGTTTATCGGTTTCATTCAAGAATCCTGATTTGGATCTTCTCTGGGGAGAGGATTGGAAAACTGATTGGCAGTATGACTGGGATAGCAGTGATACTACATATGGTACGTTAGGTTACTCTACTCCTGAAATATTCAAGGGCACTATTTACAATCTTGATGCCAATACTGGCAAGCGTTATAGCAATTTCTTTAAGCTGTTTGGTCTTAATGAAAATCTGGCTACATTGCCAAGCGGTGGCAAGTATGATATGTTGTTATATAATACAGATACAGAAAACATCATATTCCAGGCAAGCGATGACTTTGAAAAATATACGGCTTCAACCACTATTACTCCTTTTGGGTTTGACTCTTTGGGGGTTCCATACAAACATCTCGATGAGCCTGATGAATTGTTGGGCGCATTGGTAACTGGAGTTGATCTCAGTAAACCGTCGACAGACTCAATGGAGATAGATGTGGAATTGAATCCTTTTTCTATAATCTATCTTATTCAGGTGGTTCTTTTGAATAATGACGATGTCAACGATTTGCATGTCACCGGCGCCAGGGATATTTCTGTATCCGGTCTTTCCCAGGGTGTTGAACTGTTCACCCGCAAGACTTTTGACAAAACACTCATGATCACCACTGAGGATGTCAAACCTCTCCGGAACCACAGTAACGTTCGTCTGGAGGATGGCACTGTAGTTGATAACGCCGATATACTTGCTGCCCGAATGCTTACATGGGGGCTTCCCGGTATCAATCCGATGGATTCCTCCAAGTATGACCCCAAGGCTTCGGCGTCCAATGAAAACTATATTATGGTAACTCTGACTCTCAGCAACGGAAGACCTTTCTGTGTAACAAAGGAGGTCACTGATCAGATGCACAGCAAACCGGCCGGTGGTGTTATTACCGTCTCTATTGATACTAATGAAATAGATCGGAATCTTACGTATTAACGGGTAGAAACTATTGTCGCAAGACCTGTTGATAACTTCTCCCGAAATAGCCCTTTTAAGTTATCAACAGGCCGTACCAACTTATCCTTTTTATAATATCTTTGCCTACGTCATTGGTTTCCGAATGGTAACAGCCATAAGGAATAATTTGGAATCCGGTGTAAATCCGGAACAGTACCTGCTGCTGTAAATCCCTGATTATAAGTCCGATGCACTCTCTGCCACTGGCCGTTACGGGACCGGGAAGGCGCACGGGACGGGATAAGTCAGAAGACCTGCCAATGACATGGGGCCCTTGGTTCTTGCAGGACTACAAGGCCGGGGATTTATGAGGGAGTTATCCTGATTATACATTACAACTTTGTGGAGGGACAAGGTCACTCCGCTATGCTGAATTGATGAATACTTTTAGTTATTTATGGAGACATATATTGTAAAAAGAGATGGCAAACACGAGGTGTTTACCATTGACAAGATTAAGGCCGCTATCTCCAAGTCTTTCCTGGCTTCAGGTGCGTTTGCAACTGAAGAGGTTATGACCGGAATCCTGAGCCATCTGAATATCCAAAGCGGTATCAGCGTTGAGGAGATCCAGAACCAGGTGGAGGTTGCTTTGATGGCCGAGGGCTATTATCAGGTTGCCAAGACGTACATGCTGTACCGCAACCGTCACGCTGAGGACCGTGAGACTAAGTCAAAACTCGAGTTCCTCATGGGCTATTGTCAAGCTGCGAACGCTGCTGAGGGAAGCAAGTTCGACGCAAACGCCAATGTAGAAAACAAGAACATCGCAACTCTTATCGGTGAGTTGCCTAAAAAGGGCTTTATCCGTCTTAACCGCCGACTGCTGTGCGACCGTATCCGTACCATGTTCGGTAAGGAGGTGGCTGACAAGTACATCAGCTTGCTGCACCAGCATTTCATCTACAAGAACGATGAGACCAACCTGGCCAACTACTGCGCAAGTATCACCATGTATCCGTGGCTGCTTGGCGGCACCAAGTCAATAGGCGGCAATGCCACACAGCCCACCAACCTCAAGGCTTTCTGCGGCGGATTCATCAACATGGTATTCATGGTATCATCCATGCTGTCGGGTGCCTGCGCTACTCCCGAGTTCCTCATGTACATGAACTACTTCATTGAGAAGGAGTATGGTGAGGACTACTACAAGCGTGCCGACGAGATCGTTGACCTGAGCATAAAGAAACGCTCCATAGATAAGGTTATCACTGACTATTTCCAGCAGGTTGTTTACTCAATCAACCAGCCTACCGGTGCACGTAACTTCCAGTCAGTATTCTGGAACATCAGTTACTATGACCGCTACTACTTTGAGTCACTCTTCGGCGAGTTCCGCTTTCCGGACGGTTCGGCACCCCATTGGGAGTCTCTCTCATGGCTGCAGAAGCGTTTCATGAAGTGGTTCAACCAGGAGCGTCTGCGCTGCGTGCTCACATTCCCTGTTGAGACCATGGCTCTTCTTACCGAGAACGGTGACGTAAAGGATAAGGAGTACGGTGACTTTACAGCCGAGATGTACGCCGAGGGTCACTCATTCTTTACCTATATCAGTGACAACGCAGACTCTCTGTCAAGCTGCTGCCGTCTGCGTAACCAGATTACAGATAACGGATTCTCCTATACACTGGGAGCAGGTGGTGTAAGTACCGGTTCCAAGAGCGTGCTCACCATCAACCTGAACCGTTGCGTTCAGTATGCACAGCGTATGGGTATTCCTTATCAGAACTATATCGAGGAGGTTGTTGACCTGATGCACAAGGTCCAGCTGGCTTACAACGAGAACCTCAAGGAACTGCAGAGCAAGGGTATGCTTCCGCTGTTTGATTCAGGTTACATCAACATAGGCCGTCAGTATCTGACCATCGGTGTCAACGGTCTGGTTGAGAGTGCCGAGTTCCTGGGTATCGAAATCAGTGACAACCCGCGTTATACCGAGTATGTTCAGACTGTTCTGGGTATCATTGAGAAACTCAACAAGCATTACCACTCAAAGGGCGTAATGTTCAACTGTGAGATGATTCCCGCCGAGAACGTAGGTGTAAAGAACGCCAAGTGGGATAAGGAGGATGGTTACGTTGTACCGCGTGACTGCTACAACAGTTACTTCTACAAGGTTGAGGATACCACTCTGAACGTAATTGACCGTTTCCGTCTGCATGGTGTCAAGTACATTGAGCACCTGACCGGTGGTTCGGCATTGCACTGCAACCTTGAGGAGCACCTGTCAAAGGCTCAGTACCGTCAGCTGCTCAGAGTGGCTGCTCAGGAGGGTTGCAACTACTTCACGTTCAACATCCCGAACACCATCTGCAACGAGTGCGGTAACATTGACAAGCGCTACCTGAAGGAGTGCCCGCACTGCCACTCAACCAACGTTGACTACCTGACACGTATCATCGGATACATGAAGCGTGTAAGCAACTTCTCTGCTGCCCGTCAGGTAGAAGCCGCTAAGCGTTATTACGCTACCATGTAAATGAAGATTGCGTCGTATGACATAGTCTTCCAGGATGTACCGGGAGAGGTTACGCTGTCGCTTAACCTCTCCCAGTGTCCTAATTGTTGCCCGGGATGTCACAGCCCCCAGTTGCAGGAGGATATAGGTTTGTTATTGGATGATGATTTGCTGGACGGGCTGTTGGATCGTTACGGACATGATGTGACGTGTGTATGTTTCATGGGAGGCGACCGTGAGCCAGGGGAGGTTATGCGGCTTGCCGACCGTGTACATGCCGCGGGCATCAAGACAGCCTGGTACTCAGGCCGTCAGGAACTGCCGGATTGTTTCCGGAAAGAATCATTGGACTACGTCAAGGTGGGACCTTACATAGAAAGTAGGGGGCCATTGCCCAATCCGGATACCAATCAGCGTATGTACAGGATTGAGAACGGTGAGATGACGGACATAACGGCAAGTTTCAGAAAAAAAAGAGTGGGTTTATAACTCACTCTTTTTTCTTGACTCGTGATGTCTCAGTTTCCTGATCGGTTGAATTGCGGTCTCTGTTGTTGGGGTTGACCGGGTCTTTGCTGACCTTGTTGGAACTGGTGTCCTCGGGACTGTTGTATGTCTTTCAATATTTGGCTGTTGAATTGTTCCTCTGCGTTCTGAACCTTGAGAATCTTGGAGGCAGGAAGAACCTCTTTGAATTTTTTTAGATACTCTTTCTCAAGTTCGGCTATCTTGATGTTGGTTTCAGCCTGGGCCTCGATTGCCTTAAGGCTCTGTTCCTCGGATGCACCTGCAGCGGCTGCTTCACGCATAAAGCGGCGGGTCTCACGGCTGAGTTCACGCTTTTTCTGCTGCAGTTCATTATACAACGGGAAGAATGCGTTTGATTCTTCTTCTGTAAGGCCGGCTTTCTCTGTAAAGAACGCTTTCTGCTGCTGCCAGTATTCGGCTGCCGAGAACTGACCGCTGTGGTTGGGGGCTTGTTGGGGAGCACTGTTGCGCTGCCATGTCTGACGTTGTTGACCCCAACGTTGCTGATGACCTCCCTGTGCCGGCTGATTCTGACCGGATACCGGACACAGCGCTATTATTCCTAATATCAAAAGAATGAACTTTTTCATGACCGTCAATTGGCATCAACAAGAGTGTAATACAATGTACAGTCATCAATCATGGCTGTCTCAAGGAAAGAGTCTATATACTCATCCGAGTAGATTGTGGTCTCCTGGGCTACATCGGCGGAATGATGACGGTTGTTTATGCCCACTGCCGCTTTTATGCAGAAGAAAATGCCTGCAAATGCGGCTGCCGCATAAAGATAAGGTCTGATGCGCATCCATGGCGTAACCTTTATGGTAGTGGAATAGATTGACTCCTGCTCGGGCAGAGAGGCCATGATGTTCTGCGTCAGGTTATCAAAATAACCTTCCGGAACAGTGAACGGCCTGCGAGCCTGGTGTTCATCAATCTTGTATAATCTTTCCTTTTCCATCCGTTGTTTTGACTGAATAACAGATAAATGGTTTAATCTATTTTGTTGAAATACTCCTCTATTTTCTTGACCGCTATATGAAATGAGGCCTTGAGGGCACCTACGCTGGTTCCAAGCACTTCGGATATTTCTTCATATTTCATCTCATTGAAATATTTCATGTTAAATACCATGCGCTGTTTGTCGGGCAGGGTGGCTATTGCCTCCTGAAGCTGACGCTCGGTCTGGTCTCCGTCAAAGTAGGGGTCGCTTTCCAGCTGATCTGAAATGCTCAGTTCACCGTCATTGTCGGTCTCCAACGGAACGTTTGGCTTCTGTTTGTTCATGAAGGTGAGGGTTTCGTTGACCGCTATGCGATAGAGCCAGGTGGATATCCTGGAATAACCCATGAACGAATCAAGGTTGGTCCAGGCCTTTATAAAGGTGTTCTGAAGTATATCGTTGGCATCGTCATGGGACAGTACCATGTGACGTATCTGCCAGTACAGTTGCTCACTGAAATTGTTTACTATTGATTCAAAGGCACGGCGACGGGAGATCTCATCCTCATGGAGCATCTCCAGTATCCTGCGTTCGTCGTATGCCATCATTGCCATAATCAGATAGTAACAGAGAGGTTTTCCTTTGCCAGGATTGTGTTGGGGAATGTTTTCTGCGCCTCTTCAAGCAGGATGTTATCATCTGTGTATCGGGCCGAGAAATGGCCTAACATGAGTTTTCCTGCCCCGGCCTCAAGGGCGGTGCGGGCTGCATCGGTGGCGGTGCTGTGAAAATGCTTTTTGGCACGGTCGGCATCCTCACCGGCATAGGTACAGTCGTGATATATCATGTCTGCACCCTTGATTACAGGAATCATGGACGGGTTGTACATGGTATCGCAGCAGTAGGCGTAACTTCGACCCGGATCAGCCGGCTTTGTGAGACGGTCATGGGGTATGACGGTACCGTCCTGCGTGGTGAAATCACCGCCATCCTTGATGCGGTTGTAATCCCACTGGGGCACTCCGTAGAAATCGGCTGCAGCACGGTCCAGATGGTCCGATGAAGCTTTCTCCCGGAACAGGAATCCTGCACAGGGAACGCGGTGTTTCAGCGGAAAGGCGGTTACGGTCAGAGAACGGTCATCATAGATAACGGCGGTTTTGGAGGGGTCAAATCCTTGGAACTCTACCTGGAACTCCAGGTCGCGGCAGTAGAAATCCATCTCCTGACGGAGCATGGGCTCAAGTTCCTGGGGCGCATGTACGAACATGGGGGCGGTACGGCCCAGCAGTCCGAACGATGATATCATGCCCAGCAGACCGAAGCAGTGGTCACCGTGCAGGTGTGAAATGAAGATATGGTTGATACGGGCAAACGCCACGCGTGAGCGGCGCAACTGAATCTGCGTGCCTTCACCGCAGTCTACCATGAACAATTTGCCGCGAACCTCAACGACCTGCGATGAAGTGTAGTGCTTGGGGCTGGGAGTGGCCGAACCGCATCCCAATATGGTGACTTCAAACTTTTCCATATCAGTGGGCTAAAGATACGAAAAAGGACCGCACGCGTGTGCGGTCCTTTTATTAAATAATGTGATAATCTATGGATTACTTACCACCCTCAAGCTGCTCCTTCAGAGCTGCAAGAGCATCGATGTCACCGAGAGTTGTTGAAGCAGCCTGGTTCTGAATAACGGGCTCCTCCTTCTCCTTCTTGGCGCTGGTCTTGCGGGCAGCCTTCTTCTCAGCCTTAGCCTCAGCCTTGGCGATATCCTCGAAGATACGGCTGTGTGAGAGGATGATTCTCTTTGAATCCTTGTTGAACTCGATTACCTTGAACTGGAGAGTCTCACCCTGCTGAGCCTGTGAGCCGTCCTCCTTTACAAGATGCTTGGGAGTAGCGAAGCCCTCAACACCCTCTGCGAGCTGGATGACTGCGCCCTTGTCCATCATCTCGGTGATCTTACCCTCGTGGATTGAATCAACTGTGTAGATTGACTCGTATGCATCCCAAGGATTGTCCTCGAGCTGCTTGTGACCAAGGCTGAGACGACGGTTCTCCTTATCTATTTCAAGAACTACAACATCGATGGGAGCACCGATAGTGGTGAACTCTGACGGATGCTTAACCTTCTTGGTCCAGCTCAGGTCGCTGATGTGGATCAGACCGTCAACACCCTCCTCAATCTCAACAAAGATACCGAAGTTGGTGAAGTTGCGTACGGTAGCGGTGTGCTTTGAACCAACGGGATACTTCTCCTCGATGTTCTCCCACGGATCCTGCTTGAGCTGCTTGATACCAAGAGACATCTTGCGCTCTGCACGGTCAAGTGTCAGGATAACTGCCTCAACCTCGTCACCAACCTTGATGAAGTCCTGAGCTGAACGCAGGTGCTGGCTCCATGACATCTCTGATACGTGGATCAGACCCTCTACGCCCGGAGCAATCTCGATGAATGCACCGTAATCGGCCATAACGACAACCTTGCCCTTGACAACGTCGCCAACCTTGAGGTTGGGATCCAGAGAATCCCATGGGTGCGGAGTGAGCTGCTTGAGACCCAGAGCGATACGCTTCTTCTCGTCATCAAAGTCAAGAATAACGACGTTGATCTTCTGGTCAAGCTCAACGATCTCCTTAGGATCGCTTACGCGGCCCCAGCTGAGGTCTGTGATATGGATAAGACCGTCAACACCGCCCAGGTCGATGAATACACCGTAAGAGGTGATGTTCTTAACGGTACCCTCAAGTACCTGACCCTTCTCAAGCTTGCTGATGATCTCTTTCTTCTGCTGCTCAAGCTCCTCTTCGATAAGAGCCTTGTGTGAAACAACTACGTTGCGGTATTCCTGGTTGATCTTGATAACCTTGAACTCCATGGTCTTGCCAACGAATACATCGTAGTCGCGGATGGGCTTTACATCGATCTGTGAGCCGGGGAGGAAGGCCTCGATGCCGAATACATCGACAATCATACCACCCTTTGTGCGGCACTTGATGTAACCCTTTACGATCTCCTGTGAATCCAGAGCCTCGTTCACGCGGTCCCATGAGCGTGACTCACGAGCCTTCTTATGTGACAGAAGCAGCTGACCCTTCCTGTCCTCTGTGTTCTCAATGTAAACCTCAACTTCGTCACCTACCTTGAGGTCGGGGTTGTAGCGGAATTCGCTGATGGGGATGATACCATCGGACTTGTAACCGATGTTTACGATAACCTCGCGCTTGTTGATGGCTGTGACAGTTCCGTTGACAACCTCGTTGTCAGCTACCTTGTTGAGGGTAGTGTCATAAGCCTGCTCGAGCTGCTCTTTTGACATGCCTGCTGCGGCACTTCCGTTTTCAAAAGCATCCCAGTCAAATTCCTGAAGGGGAGCTACATTCTTTAAATCTTCCATTAGTTAAATTTTGAAACTAAGATAAAGTTAGACAATATGTTGTAAACACACGCCAAGGCCCTTGGGCACTTAGCGGGCGCAAAGATAGCACTTTATTATTTAAATAAAGAGATTTTTGGTCCAAAAATTCAGAATCCGGCGTCAAGGATATAGGGAACGCCGGCTGAAGTAATTCCTGCAGCCTCTACGTCAAAGCGTCTGGTAATGGAGTTGTTATAGAACTCAACCTGGGCCTTGCCGTTTTCATCGGTAATGACATTGGGGTTCCAGTAGAGGGTGCGGCGGTAATCGACGTCGCCGAATACGGGTCCCTGGGGATACTCGGGCGAGTAGAAACTGTATGGACGTGAATAGCCGTCAACCGTGGTTATGCGCTTGTTGATGTTGAAACGGTCCTCACGGGTGCTGATTTCGTTGGGTTCCTTCATCTGAACGTCTACCAGCAGCAGTCTGTGATTGATGAGGTCCTCTCCGTACAGCATCTGTATGGATTCGCTCAAATAATCCTGATAGAGAGGGCACTGCTGCAGGATGTTCATCATGAACATAGGCCTGTCAAATACTATGACGCTCTTGATGTCCTTGGTGTCTATTACTGCCGGTGTCTCATACGGTCCCTGATACAGGTATTTCTTATTGTCGTGAATGTAGAAGAAGGGCTCGAATCCGTTTATTGACTCTATGCTGGTGTCGCTTGCTATCACCTCGTAGCCTTTGTCAATGAGATACCCCATAAGGTCTGTGGTATAGTCTCCCTTGTCAAGTTCTATCTCTACGTCATTGGTAACGTCATATGCGCTGAAGGTGAAGTAGTCAATGTACATGCGGTCCTCGTCAATGTCAACATCAGGCAGCAGATAACCCGTTTCAATGTTGATGACGGTGGGGTATGGGTTCTCTTCCTCCTCTTCTTTCCAGCCTTTTCTCTTGTAACCGGTGCCTTTGACGCCGGTAAACACCAGTTCGCCTACGTTGTAGGGCCTGATTGCGGGAGATGCGGGGCGGTCAATCCTGATTCGGGCGCTGGTTCCTATGAGCGGTTTCTTGTCAGTGTTTGCGCTGATGGAGAATTTGGCCTTGTCGTAGAATTCTGCACCGATATCAAATCCGAAATATCCGGTGGTATCGGTCGTATACGAGTAAATCTCTGTCAGGGTCTTGTCCTGAGGTACCAGTGATGCGTTGACCTCGACACCGTCCAGTTTCTTTCGGCCCGATGAACTGAGTATCCAGCCGTTAAGGGTCAGGCTCTCCTCCATGCGGTATCTTTCGGAGAAATCCTTCTGGCCGGTCATGATATCCCAGTCATAACGCTCCCAGCCCTGTACAAGGCAGAGTAGGTCCAATGCCTGGTCGCGTTCGGGGGCATCGGAATCAAAATACCATGCGGGATGCTCTATGAATCCCTTAAGGTCCGATGACAACAGCATTGATGTTCTAAGGTCATCGGTATATACGTTGTTTTGCGTTCGTGAGTCACGGACCGACAGGCAGAAGCGGTCACGGAAGGGGTTGCCCTTGTCGTTAAGGGAGAAATTCAGGGTTATCTTCTCAAAGGGCTGGTAGGTCTCCTTGTCGGCACTCATTTCCAGAACGGGCGCCTTGATCACCTTGCTGCGGTGATAGAATGAGCGGCTGGAGTAGAGTATTCCGTTCTTGTCAAAAAGATAGATGCGGCAGACTCCTTCAGGTACTCCGTGAAGCGGAATGATGCGTTCCGACGGAGTGGCGCCGCTTTCAAGGGTTCCAAAGTCCATCAGTTCTCCGCGGCAGGTGAGTGCTACGCCCAGGGTTATGCCCGACATGCCTTCGGCCCCGTCAACCTTTACTGTTATGCTGTCGGAGTCAAGCGGGTCAACTGTCATGGCAAAGCCTAAGGGCTCGGCCTGCGGCAGGTTGAACGAACGGCTTGTCTCGCCAACGGTTATCTCAACGCTGTTGCGTTTCTCCTGGGGAGTAAAGGTAAAGTATCCCATGCCGTTATGGACGGTGCTGAAAGTGATGTCCTTGCCTTCTACCTTACCGGTTGCCTCAACTCCGAATCCGGTGTCATCAATTACCTTGAAAGCCACACGGCAAGGCTTGCCGATGATGAGATGACCTCCTTCGGGGTAGAATGATGCGTTTATGTTGCGCAGTTTCTCTGACTTGGGGCGGAAGTCTGATGTCTCGGTGCGTTTGATGGTGATGACCGGACTTGACTCATAGAAGTTTCCCTCCTCCTTGGGCGGGTCATATACGGCCAGAACCCTTGAGAACAGTATCTCGTTGCTGAAGTTGAGCATGTAACTGGTGTATGCGCGGACCTCGTAGAAACCACTGGGGTAATCAACTACGCCGCGTTTTTCACGTGCCTGTGCGGTTGATCCGTCCATCAGTACGAATGAGCCGTCGGCCTGGCCTGCCACGATTTTGAGTTTCTCCTGCTTGAGAAGGACTCCGGTCGGTGAGAGCAGGTCTACATAGAGGATCTTGCTCTGGGCGCGGCCCAAAGTAGATGCGTTTGTGACGAAAGCTTTGAACCAGATGGTCTCGCCGGTATAGTATGACGTATTGTCAAACTGGATATATACTTTTTCCTGAGGAAACAGACTGTTGAACTGATGGATGTTACCTGCAAATTTCATCAGGGAATCCACGCTTGCCGACTGCGCCTGGCATGGCAGAACGGCAATAAATGCTGATAAAAAAATCAGGGCGAATCTGGTTAGCATAAGGTCTTGTTTTTGTTGTTGCAAAAGTAGTAAAAATGTGGATAAGTTATTATCTTTGCAATCCGTTATGATATACGGATTTGACAACGAAAAGTATCTTAGGATACAGTCCGAACACATTAAGGAGCGCATAGCTCAGTTCGGTGACAAACTTTATCTTGAGTTCGGAGGCAAGCTCTTCGACGATCACCACGCCAGCCGCGTCCTTCCCGGTTTCCAGCCTGACAGTAAGTTGCGTATGCTCAATCAGCTGAGCGACTACGCTGAGATCATCATCGTAATCAGTGCCGTTGACATTGAGAAGAACAAGGTGCGCAGCGACCTGGGTATCACCTATGACATGGACGTTCTGCGTCTGCGTGAGGAGTTCCAGAGCCGCGGCCTTCTGGTAGGTTCGGTGGTTATAACCCACTACAACGGACAGGCCAGTGCCGATGCCTTCCGCGAGCGCCTGAAACGTCTGGGTATCGTGACCTACGTTCACTATATCATTGATGGTTACCCCAACAACGTATCCCTTATCGCTTCCGATGAAGGATTCGGTCGCAACGATTATGTCGTTACGTCACGTCCTCTGGTTGTCGTCACGGCTCCCGGTCCGGGAAGCGGCAAGATGGCCGTCTGCCTGAGCCAGCTCTATCAGGAGCAGAAGCACGGAGTCAAGGCCGGCTATGCCAAGTTCGAGACATTCCCCATCTGGAACCTTCCGCTGAACCATCCCGTAAACATAGCGTATGAGGCCGCTACGGCCGATCTTGACGATGTGAACATGATTGACCCGTTCCATCTGGAGG
>JAFXMB010000063.1 GCA_017530735.1 Bacteroidaceae bacterium
CTTCTGTTCTCCCTTACAACCGGGAAGAAGGAAAAGGACAAGCATAAATAAGCAAAAGCCTGATGCTTTTTTCACGTTTGACAACATACCTATCTTCATCTGCAGTGCAAAGTTACACAACCATACGCAATAATTAACAATTTTTTTCAAAAAAGGAGCCGATCCTTCTCAGAACCGGCTCCAATGTGCATTTAAAAGATTTATTGCTTACTTGGCGGCATTATGTCTTGCCTCGATCTCCTTGTTCATCTCATCAAGTCTCTGATCAGTAAGAGGATACTTGTATACCAGATATCCTACAACAAGCAGCAGGATAGCCGGGATGATGGTGGTGAACCACAGGATAGCATTCTGAACGGTTGCATTATAATCACTCAGGTGAGTATAATATGCATTTACCGGAGCGCTGATGAATGATGCCAGGAACACTACGATAAAGATGCTCAGTACCAGCTGCAGGCACTTGTTAGCCTTGAACTCAAGCCACATCTCCTTGAATGAAACGGGTTTCTCAGGGGTGGTGGTGATGTTCTCCTTACTGCCAAGGAAGCAGAGTGTCAGCAGAACGAAACCTACTACTGCAAAGATGCATGTTACAGTGAACCATGCCTTGGGATCAGTAGGCAGAGCAGACTCTTCGCTGGCCAAGTTGAATCCGATAAGACCCATAACCCAGGGAGTGATGAAACCGGCAAGTGAGAAACCGGCCTTGAAAGCTACACCGGCCAGAGCGTTAACGGTAGCGGCGGGACGGTTACCGGTACGGTACTCGGCATCAGTGATTACCTCAGGAACAAGAGCCCACATGAGTGAACCTACCAGCAGACCCACACCGGTCAGAACCTTTGCACCCTGAACAATTGCATTGCAGTTCTGAACATCAAAGAACTTACCTATGATGAACAGCGTGATGAATCCTACAAGACCTACTGAAAGAAGCAGGTAGTAAAGGCCCTTCTTACCGAACAGTTTCTTCAATACAGGCAGAGAAGGCAGGATGATGAAAGCAGGAATGGTACCGATAGCCATGAATACAGCCTGGTTCCAGTCAACTGCAATACCTACGCTGATAGCCAGTCCGATAGGGAAGCCGGCCTGAACTACGATCTGGCCGATATTGGCGCAAACCATACGGGTTGAAGTAAGAATAAGAACCTCATCGTTATCACGGGTCATAGAGGCCATGATTGAGCCGTAAGGTATATTCACTACTGAGTAGATCATGCTGAGCAGAGTATAGCTGACAGTGGCATAGACAATCTTCCATGTCATACCCCATGTAGCAACTGCGGGAAGCATCAGGAAGCAAGCGGCAACTGTAAGAGGTATACCACCGTAAAGGAGGTATGTGCGGTACTTACCGAGCTTGGGATTGTGGTTATCGATATATTTTCCTACTACAGGGCTCCAGAAACAGTCAAGGAGTCTTACTCCAAGAATAAGTCCACTAACAAAGCCGGGATTGATTTTCAAAACTGTACACAGGTACAGCATCAAAAAGCAGGCAACTGTCTGGAAAATAAGATTCTGGGCAAGGTCACCGGAACCGAAACCGATTCTCTGGCCCCAACTCAGTTTGTAATAACCGTTGTTTACTTCGTTTGCCATAAAGATGATTTTATTGATTAATAATTATTGGTTATCTGTTAATTCGGCCCACAAACTTACACAAAAAATCGGTTTTTGATGTATAGGACTGTCATTTATTGACCCGTTTCCATGTAGACCACGGCTCTCTGTACGCTCTCGTCCAGTTCCTGTATCACCTGGTAATAGGCGTTCATGCCCCAGAGCAGGCGGGCTATGGTAGCCTTCAGTTGGGTCTTGAAGATGGGCAGGCAATGCTGGTACTGCTCCTCGTTGTACTCAACCTTATCCTCCTTGGCCTTGTCCAGGAATGCCTTCAGGACATCGGGACCTACCTCAAAGGCACGGTTAAAGTCCTGGAATGTGCGGTAACGGCGCGTCAGGCTGCGGCGGTTGCGCTCCACATACTTGAATGAGGTATTGAACACCACGTTCTTGGCGGTCACGTTACGGTAATACTGGTTGATACGGGTGGTATCCAGAGGAACAAAGATATCCGGCATGATACCTCCGCCGCCATACACGGTCCTATGATTGACCATAGTGGTGTACTTGAGCGAATCCGGGAAATGTATGCTGTCGCGGTTGGTCAGTTCGCCGTGACGCAGGCGCTCCTCAATGTCATCGCCGTAGTCCACATCCTTGCCGTAGGGTTTCTGTATGCATCGGCCCACGGGGGTATAGTACTTGGCAATGGTCAGACGTATGAGCGATCCGTCATGGAACTCTATGGGGCGCTGTACAAGGCCCTTGCCGAACGAGCGGCGGCCTACTATGGTGGCACGGTCCCAATCCTGAACGGCACCCGATACAATCTCGCTGGCCGATGCCGAATACTCGTCTATAAGAACCACCAGTTTGCCGTCACGGAAGTTGCCGTGTCCGTCAGCCAGGTAACCGCTCTTGGGTGAACGGCGGCCCTCGGTGTAAACCACCATCTGGTCACGTTTCAGGAACTCGTTGGCCAGGCCCACGGCTGCCATCAGCAGTCCGCCTCCGTTACCCTGAAGGTCAAGAATCAGAGATGTGGCACCCAGTCTGCGCAGTTCGGCCAGTTTCTCCTCAAACTCCTGTACGGTGGTGGCACCGAAACCTGAAATCTTTATATAACCCACACCCGGGCGTATGATATAAGCCGCATCGACCGTGTTGACGGGAATCTTGTCACGGATGACAGTGAAATAGAGCATCCCGTTCACTCCGCGACGGTTTACTCCCAGTTTTACCTTGGTGCCCCTAGGACCGCGCAGACGTTTCATGATTGCCTCCTGTGACATCTTGACGCCGGCTATTGCGGTGTCATTTACGGTGACAATACGGTCACCGGCCAGGATTCCCACCCTCTCGGACGGACCGTCAGGTATGGGCTGCACAATGAACAGGGTATCCTCGACCATGTTGAACTGTACACCTATACCGTCAAATGAGCCCATCAGGGTCTCGTTTGATTTGTCATTCTCTTCGGCAGTAAGATATGTGGAGTGCGGATCCAGTTCCTCAAGCATTCCTATAATTGCCTTCTCCACCAGTTTCTTTTCATCAACATCCTCAACATACAGAGCCGATATGGCACCCTCGGCCACAAGCAGTTTCTGCAGTTCCGCATCAATGGCGGTAGGCTGAGGCTGCATCTGAGGAGCCATCTGAGGCGCCATCTGGGGCTGGCGCATCTGTGGCTGGCCGATACGTCCGGGCTGGGCCGTCAGCATGAGCGGCATCACAAGTGCAGCAAGCAGAATATGTATCCTTTTCATAATTGTCAGATATAAGATTTGAATGAATCAATCATAAGGTCATCGGCATTACGGCCGAATGACAGAAGTTCACGTACCAGACTGCTGCTCACGTGCTGAACGGCGGGACTGGAAACCAGCAGGACTGTCTCAATTCCGTCAATGGCACGGTTGATGTCGGCCAGGTTACGCTCCTTGTCATAATCAGTCACCGAGCGGATGCCGCGCAGTATGGCATCACAACCGTTTTCCCTGACGGCATCCACGGTGAGACCCTTGTACTCAACCACGCTTACACGTGAGTAACCCTTGTAATGGTTACGGATAGCATCCAGACGCTGCCGGGCGCTGAACAGAGGTTTCTTCTCCTCGTTGATGCCTACGGCAATCACCACTTCACAGCCCATATTCAAGGCTCGCTCCACCAGGTCGGCGTGTCCTATAGTAAACGGATCAAATGACCCCGGAAAAAACAGTTTCATAACACTTCTCTTTCAGTTAGAATTTCTCACCTTCATCCTCGTCCACCCGGTCCTCCTCAACTACCAGGTTGTCAATGATAAAGTTCTGACGTTCCATGGTGTTCTTGCCCATATAGAATGACAGCAAATCATCAACAGCATCGGTTTTCTTGAGAGTTACCAGTTCCAGACGCATGTCGGGGCCGATAAAGTTCTTGAACTCATCGGGCGATATCTCACCCAGTCCTTTGAATCGGGTGATCTCGGGATTGGGTGACAGTTTGTCTATTGCCTGCTTACGCTCCTCATCGGTATAGCAGTAGATGGTCTCAAACTCACCCTTCTCAGTCACTACGCCGTCCACATGGGCATCGGCACCTTTCTTCTTCTTGCGCTTGTTACGCACGCGGAACAGCGGGGTCTGAAGAATGTATACGTGTCCCTTCCTTATCAGTTCGGGGAAGAACTGCAGGAAGAATGTTATCATAAGCAGACGTATGTGCATTCCGTCCACATCGGCATCGGTTGCAACTATTATCTTGTTGTAACGCAGGTCATCCAGGCCCTCCTCAATGTTCAGGGCTGCCTGCAGCAGATTGAACTCCTCATTCTCATAAACCACCTTTTTGGTCAGGCCGTAGCAGTTCAGAGGCTTACCACGCAGACTGAATACCGCCTGGGTATTTACGTCACGGCTCTTGGTGATGGATCCGCTGGCTGAGTCACCCTCGGTTATGAAGATGCAGCTCTCCTCCTGACGGTCACCACGGGCATCGTTCAGATGGATGCGGCAGTCAGCCAGTTTGCGGTTATGCAGGTTGGCCTTCTTGGCACGCTCACGGGCCTGCTTGGTTATGCCGGCTATCTCCTTGCGCTCCTTCTCGGACTCCAGGATCTTCTTGAGGATGACATCGGCCACCTCGGCATCCTTGTGCAGCAGGTCATCGACCTCCTTCTTGATAAAATCACCTACAAACTTATTGAGCGATACGCCACCGTTGGGACTCATGGTGGTGGAGCCCAACTTAATCTTGGTCTGGCTCTCAAACACCGGCTCTTCGACGTTTACGGCTATTGCAGCCACTATGCCGTTACGGACATCACCCGACTCAAAGTTCTTGCCGTAAAATTCCTTTATGGTACGTGCTATATGCTCCTTGAATGCACTCTGATGAGTGCCGCCCTGTGATGTGTATTGGCCGTTCACGAATGAGTAATACTCCTCGCCGTACTGGTTGGTATGAGTGAACGCTATCTCTATGTCAGTTCCCTGCAAGTGAATGATGGGATACAGGCTCTGGGCACTCATTCTCTCTATGAGCAGATCCTCCAAACCATTGCGTGACACAAAACGCTGGCCGTTGTACATAATGGTAAGGCCGGTGTTCAGGTAGGAGTAGTTACGCAGCATGGTCTCTATTATGGCAGGACGGAACTGGTAGCCTACAAACAGGTCGTTATCGGGTTCAAAGATTACCTGGGTTCCGTGCTCCTCGGCACTTGGAAGGGTCTCATCGGACTGTAATTTACCACGCTCAAACTTGAGGGTACGTACCTGACCGTCACGCCAACTGCTCACCTGGAAATGGTGACTCAACGCATTCACAGCCTTAAGGCCGACACCGTTCAGACCAACGCTCTTCTTGAACGCCTTGCTGTCAAACTTACCACCTGTGTTAAGTATGCTTACGGCCTCAACCAGTTTACCCTGAGGAATACCGCGTCCGTAGTCTCGCACAACAACACTGCCCGTATCGGCCAGGTCTATCTCTATGCGCTTGCCCGTATTCATGCGGAACTCATCGACGCTGTTGTCTATGATCTCCTTGAGCAGTACGTAGATTCCGTCATCGGCTGCCGAGCCGTCGCCCAGTTTACCTATGTACATACCGGGACGGGTACGGATATGCTCCATATCGTCCATGTGGCGGATATTGTCCTCGTTGTACTGCACCTGAGGTGTCTGCGGGTCAAATAATTCTTCAGTGTCTGCCATATATCTATATTATACTTTTCTCAAAACAAAATTAAATCAGAGGGGCTTGAAAAAGACCGCCCTGCGGCGTACTATCTTTACTCCTTCATAGTAAGACCACTGACTCTGAACCTTTACGTTGTCAACCAGTTCCGGGTTGGTCTCGCCAAGCGTGTATCCCAGTTTGACCAGATTGGGATTGAGTATGCTGAACGGCAATGCATTTATTCCCTTGTTCTGGTACTCGGGCTTTACTGCAATGAACAGGAACTCCACTATGTTGGAGCGCTTTATCTTAAGCGCCTTTATTATGTGCCACCAGCCAAACGGGAACAGACGGCCCTGAGCCTTCTGCAGTGCGCGGGCAATTGATGTCATTGTAAGCGCTCCTGCCACAAGATTGTCATCCTTGTCAAGCACGAAAGCGGCAAAACGTTTGTCCAGAAGCGGTACGAACTTGCGGGCAAAGTCATCAATCTGCCTGTCTGAGAATGCCGAATATCCGTACAGCGGAGCAAACGCCTCATTTACCAGATGAAAGAGTTTATGAGCATATTTCTTAGCCTCCACACTCTTGCTGTGCTCAAGTCTGTCAATATGGAGATTGTAACGCTCCAGCACAATCTTTCCTATGCGCTCCATCTTCTCAGGCAGGGTGTTATAGGGAACCTGTCTCTCCACCCACTCCGCCGACGGCTTGAGTCCCAGCATCTCCATGTGCTTGGGATAGTAGGGATAGTTGTAGATGGTAGCCATGGTACCCATCAGGTCAAAGCCTTCTGTGAGCATTCCCTCGGGATCAAAATCAGTGAATCCGAAAGGTCCCTCCAGACGGTCCATGCCACGTTCCTTACCCCAGGCCGATACGGCATCAAGCAATGCGCGGCTTACGTTTATGTCATCAATGAAATCAATCCAGCCGAACCTTACGGTATTGACCTTCCACGCCATATTGGCCTTACCGTTGATGATGGCGGCCACGCGGCCCACCACCTTACCGTCCTTAATGGCAATGAAGGGCTGCGCCTGGCAGAAATCAAGTGCTGCATTACGCTTAGGCCTGAAAGAGTTCTTGGTATCGCTGATAAGATCAGGTACGGCATAGGGGTGATTCCTGTAAAGCTGCACATTGAAACGTGCAAACCTGCGCAGGTCCCTGGCCGTCTTGACCGCGATTACGGATATGTTCTCAACTGACATTATCTCCACCGGTTTTAAATTCAGCGAAGATACAAATTAATGGGCAGTCTTCCCAATCCCGCCCATGATAATTATCAACATAAAAGTCAGATCAGAAAGGAACCGCCATCCTGTTCAGGACAAGTTCAAAAGGCTCATGGCAGAGTGTTCCCGACAGTTTGGAGCAACGTCCGTTTTCAACGTCCGGAACAAGCCTGTCTATATCGACAGCCGGGAACTCCAGAGTGGCATTGGTCATCACATAATCACCGGCGCGGGCAAAGTCCTTATCCAGGGGGACCGATGCCGACTTGACTTTCACATCGGTTCCGTCATTCAGGGTCAGTGTAATGTCGCTTCCAAAATATGCTGGATATGTGTTTGATGCACGGACATACAGATGCATCATCACCTGCAGTGCATCGGATGTGCTCTCAATTCTCTGAACCAAAGCCAAGTCTCCGCCCTGGGTTCCCTTAAGGTCCAGTTCAGTCTGACAGGCGGTCTGGATAACCTTTATGCCGTCAAACCGATGTCTGTCACGAGAGATATTCACTCCGCGCATCACATAATTACGGCTATCGGTTTTGGGATCAATCTGAACCACATCAAAAGACTTCACGTCATCAGGCACCGGTTCAAACACCATAGACCAGTTCATATAGCCCGATTCCGGGACCCAGAAATAGCATCCGTTGGCATAGTTGTATTCGGAACGATACTGATAATCGGCAAAGTTCTGGAATCCCTCCTGACGCAGCATCCTGTACTCTTTACCGTCGGCCACCAGCACAATCCGGCCTTCTTCCAGAGGAGGCCTGCTCCAGTTGTTACGCTGCAGACCGGTATACTTATTGACAAGTACTAGAGCGTCATCGCAGAAAACAGCCTTGTCAATGGCCGAACCGTCAAAAACGGGAGGATTGTCAACCACTTTCGAGGCCCTTGCAATATAGTCATCCGTGTACTCTTCTCTCAGCCTGCGCTCCACATCCATAACAGTCTTGCCCTTGAACTCATAGTCAAGGTCGCGTCTGGTAGGCAGAACGGTCATGCGGTAATTGCCATGTTTCTTATAGCGGCGGCTCAGTTGGCCGTTATCCTTTGATGCATCCGATGCACTGGCGTATACTGCCGTCGCCGGCGTAGGTTCAAACACGCAGACAGAGAATGTACGGCTGCCCCTTTCATATGCGGCATCCATCATGACCGATGCATCTGACCACGGCATGATATCATCGGGATAGAATGCCAGGAACTCTATGTCAACAGCCTTTATCCAGTCAGCGAGTTCAGCGGGTGTACCATGTATTATCAGACCATTGTGATCAAGTTCATATATACCTGGCTCCCAGGTGTAGATGCGGCCGTATCTGTAGGTTGAATAGTGTGCGTCCCTGTAATCCTGGTTACTCTTTACAACCAGGCTGTAAATGCCCACCTCATTAAGCATGTCTATGAGCGGGCGCGCCCTCTTAAGTCCGGTCTCCGTCTGGTCACCCTGCAGGTTGGACAGGACTATGGTCATACGGTGTGACCTGAAACCCTTGTAGTCCAGCAGGTAATCGGCCACCTCATCGGGTTTCATTACAGCCTCAAATGAGTCACCGGTGCGTACTATCACGGAGTCACCCTCAGTGAGCCAGATTCCGCCGTTCTCCCATGCCGTGCGGTTGAACTTGCCCTGACCGTACAGGTCATCCAGAATAACCATTGAATCCCTGAGAGCATCCATGGTCCTTCCGTCGGCACGGCGGGTAAATATGGAACCGGCCTTGCAGTCATAGACCGTAACCGCAAATGACATCACCACAAGTCCCGTCAGCAACGGAGCATACAGGGCCTTGAACGCTCTTGAGAACTTGGAGTCCTTGCGGTTCATCATACGTATCCTCTCAGAGAGGTTCTGCTTTTTAAAATGGTTGGTAACACTGAATCCGCTCAGCGAGGCAATCTTGCCAAGCAGCATATACTGGTATGCCTTTGCGTCAAAACCGTCACGCAGCACACAACCGTCAACCTGATACTCATGAACATCCTGCAGGTCCTTACGCAGCATTGAGGTAACCGGATTGAACCACTGCAGTGAAGAGAGCAAATCCACCAGGACTATGTCATATGAGTGACCCAGGCGGACATGACTCTTCTCATGATCTATTATGACATTACGGTTAACCGATTCATAATCCTCACGTGAAATGACAATGTTGTTCATCCAACTGAACGGCGAAACATTCCTGTCAACCACATGGATACGTATATTATCATCGGAACTGACCTCACGGGCCAACCTGATAAGACGGCGTGCGTGAACTACCGACAGGATGAAACGTGACAGATGGAATACAAAACCGGCAAACCATATGGCTAGGCCAAGCAAACCCCAGTTAAACCTCCTGACCGGTTTCTCTGCAACCGGAGCCGGTTTACTGACCGATGGAGTTGCCTTAATCTCACTCTGAACTGCATTGTTCAACTGCGGGGGCATAATGGGAATGGCAGGCATCACGACTGGGGCGGCAACCTTATCCCGGGCAGTCATCTCTGCCAGGACCTCCTCCGGAACATAGCGGTGAATCTTGAATACGCAGAAAGGCAACACAAAAGAAGCCACCAGCATACTGGTAAGCAGGAATCTGTTCAACTTATGGAACGTCTCCCTGCTCATCAGCAAATGGTAGGAAAGGAAGAAACCCACCAGTATCAGTGCAACCTTGAGTTGGTAGGTCAGGAACTCCGTTCCTATATTGGGCTCTATTGCAGACAGGAAATTCATTATTGCTCCTTGCCTTTTTCAATCTGCTCTATAAGACCTTTCAGATCATCAAGTGAGATCTTCTCTTCATTGACCAGCGTGGAGACCGCTCCCAGATAGGAGTTGTTGAAACACTTGCCTATCAGGTTGTCCAGGCTCATCTCGCTGTATTTTTCCCGGCTGAATGCGGGGTAGTACTGGAACGAGCCGCTAAAGGAATTGTGCTTGAGATAACCGTTTGACTCAAGCGTGCGCACCTGAGTGGACAAGGTATTGAAATGAGGCTGCGGATCAGGATACAACTCCTGAAGTTCCTTTACGTACAGAGGTCCCTTGTCCCAGAACCAGTTCATAATAATCTCTTCTTTCTTAGTGAGTCTCTTCATAAGTCGGCAACATGAGTTTTCACCAGTTACAAAAATATAACTAAATCCGCTCGTTACAAAACTTTTGACGAATTTAATTAGTTGATATCGGCCAAAAAAAGAAACCGCCGAAAGGCGGTTCCACGTGGGCCATCTAGGGCTTGAACCTAGGACCTCCAGATTATGAGTCTGTTGCTCTAACCAACTGAGCTAAAAGCCCGGAGAAAGAATCACCGGCCCATGGCCGACTGCTTCATTCGGGTGCAAAAGTACTCCAATAACCCGAATTAGCAAAGTTTTGGAACAAAAAATTCCTATTCCCCGTGTATCTTCACTACTTTTGTAGTCCAAAACTTAAACGCATGACCATACCCGTTCCGGACACTGGCAGATACGCCGCCACGATAGGATTCTTTGACGGAGTCCATCTGGGTCACGTACACCTGTTGGAGGAACTCAAAGCCATTGCCGCACAGCGCGGTCTCAAGAGTATGGCCATAACTTTTCCCGAGCATCCGCGCCAGATACTTCAGTCCGATTACCGTCCGCGCCTGCTTTCCACCCCCGAGGACAAGATGCGCCAGTTGGAGCAGACCGGCATAGACTACTGTTTCCCGCTTCACTTTACAACTGCACTTGCAGCCCTGGATGCCGAAACTTTCATGACGGATTTCCTTCAGAAAAAGCTTGGAGTAAGCACTTTGCTGGTAGGTCATGACCACCACTTCGGCCATGATACCAACCTGGGTATAGATGATTACCGCCGCATAGGAGAAAAGATAGGCATGGAGGTAATACCGGCCGATGCATACCTCTATGAAGGTACTCCCGTAAGCAGTTCCCGTATTCGCCGTGAGCTTGTGGCCGGCAATGTAAAGGCTGCAAACGATATGCTGGGTTACCGGTATACCATAAGCGGCACGGTAATTCACGGATTGCAGAACGGACGTAAGATGGGATTCCCAACCGCAAACCTGGGCCCCTACTGCGAATTCATGCAGATTCCGGCCGACGGAGTCTATTCTGCCCTGGCAAAGGTTGACGGAGAGACATGGCCCGCCATGCTCAATATAGGTTTCCGCCCCACATTTGAGGGTAAGGCCCGAACTATCGAAGCCCACCTTCTGGGATTTGACCGCGACATATACTTCCATGAGCTGACATTGGAGTTCGTGGATTTCCTGCGTCCGGAACGCCGTTTCGAGTCTCCTCAGGAACTGGCCGCCCAGCTTGAGGCCGACCGTAACAAAGTAAGACAAACAATAAAACTAGGATAATATGAAAATCAAAAGGACACTTGTATCAATCGGCGTTTTCTTTGCCGCTCAGCTGTTGGTTTCACTCATATTCATGATTGCAGGTATGATTCAGGGAATGGGCATTATGGAAGCGATGACAGCTACCATGGGTCCCGCTCTTCTGATATCGGACTTTCTGGTAATTGTGATACTTCTGTTACTCAAGTACTGCAGCATAAAGGAACTGTTCAAGAAAGTGCCTGCCGATGTGCTTCTGATCTCAATAGTATTTGCCATGACCGGAATGTATGCCGTAGAACTTGTCTCTTCACAGTTTGAAATACCCAACAATCTTGAGGAGCAGTTCCAGGCTATGGCAGGAACATTATCCGGATTCCTGGGTATATGCATTGTAGGCCCCATAATGGAGGAAATAATAATGCGCCGTGTCATTCTCAAGGAGATGGCCAAAGCAACCAAGAGCATGTGGTGGGGTATAATCATTTCATCAGCCCTGTTCGCAATCATTCATATCAATCCCATTCAGATTGTATTCGCTATGCCGGCCGGCATATTCCTGGGTTGGATATACTGCAAGACAGGAAGCCTGCTTGTTCCTATCTGCATTCACATAATCAACAACACGATATCATTCGTATTGATGAGTGTAGGCACTGAAGGAGAAGGAGAGTTTAGTCTGAACAGCACATTGGGCGTGATACTGCTCATATCATTCACTCTCATCTGCGTCGTATCATGTATCTGGATCAACAGATACTACGCCAAAATCAGGAAAGAGCAGGAACTCCAGAGAGCCGCAGTTGCAGAAGAATCACAGAGCGATAGTGGTTCCGGTGAGATTGTCCAGTGATTCGGCCTTTGTAATAAGGACCGATGACACTCCGGCCTGCAGTGCGTTAAAGGCATTCTGGATCTTGGGAATCATGCCTCCGCTGATGGTGCCGTCATGTACCAGACGCGGGAAATCATAGTATGAGATATAGGGAATAACACTGTTGTCGTCATCCTCATGCAGCAGCACACCCGGTTTCTCAAAGCAGAAAATAAGTGTAACCTTAAAGTATGACGCCAGTGCCTTGGCTGCCTCGCCGGCAATGGTATCGGCATTGGTGTTCAGCAACTGTCCCTTACCGTCATGGGTGAGCGGAGCCAGCACGGGAACTATACCCTTCTCTATCAGGCTGGCCAGAAACTCTGCATTGACAGCCTTTACATCGCCCACAAAACCGTAATCTATATCCTTTACGGGGCGCTTATCGGACTGCATAACGTTGCAGTCAGTACCGGTAAGACCTATCGCGTTGATGCCTTCAGCCTGCAGCTTGGCAACGATATTCTTGTTTACCAGACCTCCATAGACCATTGTAACTACGTCAAGCATATCGGCATCGGTGATACGGCGTCCGTCAACCATCTTGCTCTCTATGCCCAGACGGCTTGCCATGGCTGTTGCCGAACGGCCGCCTCCGTGTACCAGCAGTTTGGCGCCGGGTATAGCCTTGAAATCCTTGAGCAGACGCTCCAGAGTCTCGGGCTGCTCAACTATCTTGCCGCCCACCTTTACAATGACAAGTGACTGTTTCATATATGGTCAATCTTTCTTAAGGTACAACAGTTGTTTCAAATAAGTTATGGTGTCCGATATCTGGTCGCGGGACTCAAGACGGTCACCGGGGCAGATATACTCGGCCCTGAGGTATCCGGGCTCACGGCGCTTGGTCTCACTTTCTATGAAATCGGCCAGTTCCTGATCAGTCTTGGATGCTATCAGAGGACGCTGTGAACGGGCCACCTTGAGACGGCGCAGCAGGGTATCGTTATCACATTTAAGATAAACGGTCTGTCCGTGCTGCAGCATGTAGTCCATGTTATCGCCTATGAGCGGCGTAGAGCCTCCGCATGACACTATCACGTCATCAAAATCACCCACCTCACGGAGCATACGGCTCTCAATTTCACGAAAGCCCTGCTCGCCGCTTGTGGCAAATATCTGGCTCACGCTCTTCATATACCTGCGCTCAATATACTGGTCCAGGTCTATGAACGATACATCCAGGTCCTTAGCCAAGGCCTTGCCGAGGGTGGTCTTGCCGGCCCCCATAAAGCCCATAAGGAAAACCCTTATCATTTCTTGGTCTTGAATATGCGACGTTTGGGAGCCTGTCCGGTCTTCTCAATCTGACGCTTGATGATATCCTGGCACTCCTCTTCAGTAAGAGTGGTGGGATCCATGTTTCTGGGAATCTTGTAATTGCTTCCCTGATAAGCGATGTAGGCACCGTAACGGCCGTTCATTACCTCCATATCGGGATTGCCGGGGAATGACTTGAGCACCTTCTTTGACTCACTCTCACGCTTGCTCTGAATAAGGTGAACAGCCTCCTCGAATGTGATGGTCAGAGGATCTGCCACACCGGTCAGTGACACATAGAACTTGTCATGACGGATGTACGGACCAAAGCGTCCTGTGCCGATGGTTACCTCAAAGCCCTCGAACTCACCCAGTGTACGCGGCAGACGGAACAGTTCCAGAGCCTCGTCAAGAGTGATGGTCTCAATGGTCTGGCCCTTCTTCATCTGTGCAAAGCGCGGTTTGTCATCATCCTCAGCGCTGCCTATCTGTACAATGGGACCGTAACGGCCTATCTTGACCGATACAGGCTTGCCTGAGATGGGATCGTTACCCAGTATGCGCTCACCTACCTTATGCTCGTTCTTAAGGGTCATGGCGTTGTTGACTGCCGGGCTGAACTTATCGTAGAAGGCGCTGATTACACTCTTCCACTGCTTGTCGCCATCGGCTATGTCATCGAACTCCTTCTCTACCTGAGCGGTAAAGTTGTAGTTCATGATATCGGGGAAGTATTCAATCAGGAAGTCGTTTACAACCATACCTATGTCTGTGGGTACCAGTTTAGACTTCTCGGTTCCGTATACCTCGGTAATGGTCTGTTCCTTGATATCGCCGTTCTCAAGACGGAGCATGTCACACTCGCGCTTGGTTCCCTCAATATCCTCACGGAGCACATACTCACGCTGCTGGATGGTGCCGATGGTGGGAGCGTATGTTGAAGGACGGCCTATTCCCAGTTCCTCCATCTTGTGCACCAGGGCAGCCTCGTTGAAACGCTGCGGATGCTGGGTGAAACGCTCGTAGGCTGATATCTGGCTGAACTCCAGTGTCTGGCCCTTCTTGAACTCGGGCAGACCCTGTGTCTCCTGTGAATCATTTGAATCATCATCACGGCTCTCGCGGTAAACGCGCAGGAAACCGTCAAACTTTACTGTCTCGCCGGTTACGGTAAACTCGCCGTCCAACTTGGGTGCGGTTATTGAAACAGTTGTCTTCTCGATTTCGGCATCGGCCATCTGAGATGCGATGGTGCGTTTCCAGATGAGTTCGTACAGGCGCTTCTCAGGGGCGGTTCCGTCTATTGTCTGGTTGTCCATATAGGTAGGACGGATGGCCTCGTGTGCCTCCTGGGCGCCTTTAGCCTTCTGTGTGTACTGACGGCTCTTTACGTACTCCTCGCCCATGGACTCGGTAATAGCCTTGCGGCATGAATCTATGCAGAGGGTTGACAGGTTTACTGAGTCGGTACGCATGTATGTGATCTTACCGGACTCATACAGACGCTGTGCAAGCATCATGGTCTGCATTACTGTGAATCCGAACTTACGTGTTGCCTCCTGCTGCATGGTTGATGTAGTGAACGGAGGTGCCGGCAGTTTCCTGAGCGGCTTGGTGGTGATATCCTTTACCTTGAAATCAGCTCCCTTGCACTTCTCAAGGAAAGCATAAGCCTCTTTTTTGGTCTTGAAACGCTCGCTGTAATCGGCGCGTACATCCTGTACCTGGCCGTTAGCGCCCTCAAGACGGAATATTGCCACTACCCTGTATGATGCCTCTGGAACAAAGTCCTTGATTTCACGCTCACGCTCCACAATCAGACGTACTGCTACTGACTGTACACGGCCTGCCGAGAGGGCGGGCTTTACCTTACGCCAAAGGATGGGTGAGAGTTTGAAACCTACTATACGGTCCAGCACGCGGCGTGCCTGCTGTGCATATACCAGGTTGGTGTCTATGTCACGCGGGGTCTCTATGGCGTGCAGTATGGCGTTCTTTGTTATCTCGTGGAATACTATACGTTTGGTCTTTTCAGGTTTGAGTCCCAGGGTCTCAAACAGATGCCAGCTGATGGCCTCTCCCTCGCGGTCCTCATCGGATGCCAGCCATACCATTTCGGCCTTTTTGGCTGCCTCCTTGAGTTCACTTACCACCTTCTTCTTATCTGAAGGTATTTCATATATGGGTTCAAACGTATCGATGTTGATGCTCAGGTCCTTTTTCTTCAGGTCACAGATGTGTCCGTAACTTGACATCACTTTGTAATCGGCTCCCAGAAACTTCTCGATTGTCTTGGCCTTGGCCGGAGACTCCACAATTACCAGATTCTTCTGCATGATATTCTTTTAAATGTTATGCCTTAAAGGCGCGGCAAAAGTAGAACAAAAAAAACATATAGAAAAAGCGAACGGACAGAAAAAAAACTGTCCGTCTACCTTATTAAATTATATTTAATAAAAAAAACGACGCAAAGGGGTCGTTTCCCTTTGCGTCATTTTTCAGAAGCGGTAGGTGGCGCCTATGAGCACCGAGGGCTTGATGGCGCGGTAACCTGCATAGTAGCAGTAATTACCACCGGTAAGACGGTTGCCGGTCAGGTAGAATGACAGGTTTGGGCGGAAATCATAATCCAGTGTAAGAGCCACGTCATTGACCATGCGCTCACGCTTGCCTTCCACCTTGCCAAACATCATGGCCCGATATGTGAGCATGGCATCCAGTCCGGGCATAATATTGACCCGGCCAAACAGCGAGCCGTCCAGAACGGGTTTGAATGCCAGTATTCCGTCCAAGTACTTTCCGGTATATCCGTTGCAGGTCAGGTCCATCCTTACCTGAGCCCTGTCGGCAAACTGCATATCAGCATCCAGACGGGCATAGAACACATCACAGCCCTCCTGCTTGAGCATGGATGAAATTATAAGGCTGTCATGTGCCACCTGGAAGAGTTCATCGATAGTGTGGCTGTATCCGCCCTTGAGAGAAAGCGTCAGCCAGGTTCCCTGCGAATATGAAGCTCCAACCGATGCGTTCATCAGTTCGTAGCCGTCACGAATGCGCTCGGCCTCGGTCCAATAGGGGGATATGCCGGCCAGGGTACGCATGCTGTTGTCCTTGACACCTCCGGTTACTGCAGCCAGAAGACGTATGCTTTCACCTGCATTATATGTGGCGGTTACCATAGGTGACAGCAGCACCTTATATCCGGCAGCAGTCCGAATGTCCAGGTTCACGCCCAGACGGGTATCCAAATCACCCCATGTCTTTTTCCAGTAAGGGGACAGTGTGATGGTAGTCAGGGAGCCGTAATTGGTTCCATATACTCCCTGCCAGTCATACATGGCTGTTTTCTGACGGTAACCGGCACCGCCTACACCTCCCAGCAAAGGCAGTTCCAGACCTGCATCTATGCGCACCAGACGTTCGCGGTTATCGGGTTCCACTCCGTTAACGATAAGTCCTTTGCGTGACAGCCACTGCATTCCGGCATCAAGATGCCACTCTGCTTTCCTGAACTCTCCGCTTAGCCACAGCCCCATCTCTGCCCGGTTGGTTTTCTGAAGGAAATCACTTGCAGCCAGTATGGCCGATGTGGTGTCCTTACCCTCGCGGTAATTGAGACGTGAATGGCCGTATGCTCCATATATGCCCAGAGCCAGACTGTCAAAACGGTGTGAGTACTCGGCCTTAAGGTCTCCGTTGAACATCTTTGATTTCCACTGTCCGTCAGGTTTGGTGGACCATCCGTCCATAAGGCCCGATATGGTCAGCAGGTCACGGTCCGTTATCTTCCATCCGGCATCAAGAAGTCCGTCTGTTACGTTCCTCAGACCGTAACCCAGGCGGATAAGGCCGTAATAGCTTTTCTCTTTCACTTCATCAGACTGCTCCCCGAACACACCCATGGGAGTGCGCTCATAACCCTGATGCGGGTTGGCCTCGGTACGGTAACTCACGGTTGCCGCCTGCCTTTGGGTCTGTGTACGCTGGGGTACGGGCATTATCTTGCCCTGCTCTGACATGGAGGGGTTATATGCGCCCTCAATGGTAAGTGATCTGGAGGGCAGCACATCATTCTGAGCCTTGACTCCGCTCCAGCATATAAAGGTCACAAGGACCGGCAGTATATATCTTTTCATAACGGTCATTCTTCAAGTCGTTTGGCAATCATATCGGCTATGTCATCATCCTCAGTATAGTTGGATTTGAGCGAGAGCAGATACTGACGTGCCTCGACATCCTTGCCCTGGGACTTATAGATGTCACTGAGCAGTATGAAACTGCGGGCCAGCCAGTACATATGGGGTGTACCCTCCTGTATGAAATCCATGATAACCTTCTCGGCTCCCTCCTTGTCTCCGCTGTCAAACAGCAACTGGCTGAGCAGGTAGTCTGACTCGGCACCAAACCTGGAACGGGTGTCCTTGCAAAGTTCCTCAAACAGCAGACGGGCATCGGCACGTTTTCCTTCTGAGAGGAGAGCCTGTGCCTTCCAGTATTTGACCTCGGTCTTCTGATCTGCCGTAAGTTGTGTCTGCAGGGCCTTGTCGGCATAGAGCAGTACGGCTTCATTCTCGCTTATCTGACCTGCGCTGCTTACTATGCGGAACAGGCTGGTACGCTGACGGTCCACATTGGTGGTTTTGGTGTACAGACGCATGTAGGTATCCATGGCTGTCTCCCAGTCACCTACTGACCAAGCCATTCCCGACGCATGGTCCAGAGCACTCTCGCAGAAACGGCTGCTCTCATATGAGGCGCTGTGCATGAAACTCTCATAGGCTCCGTCATAGTCATTCTCCTCCTCAAGCAGCAGTCCCTGATAGTACCAGGCATTGGCTGCAAAAGCACCACCCGGATACTGATCCAGGTACTCCTTGAACCGTACCTTGGCATCGGCCTTCTGGCCGCGGCTGAAGAGTCCCTCGGCTGCCGTGTAGGTCAGTGAGTCACGCTCGCTCACGGCAATGGGGGTGGCACCCTGTACAGTCTCGGTATACTGCAGATAGGTGTTTATGTCACCTTTCTCAACATAGATTGACTTGAGGTCTACCAGTGCGGTACGGGCCTCATCGCTGCCCGGATAACGGGCTATCACATCCTTGTAGGCTGCTATGGCAAGGTCATACTTATCGGTCTGATAGTAGATAAGGGCTGTTTCGGCCGATGCCTTGCGCGCCAGGTCCGTATTGGGATACTCGTTTATGATACGGCCGAAAGCCTGGATGGCCTGCTCCGGCTGATCAGTCTGCTGATAGGCACGTCCCTGCTCATACAGAGCCGATGCCACATAAGGTGAGTTGGGATAGTTGGCTGTCAGTTTGGACAGATCAAGTATCTTCTGGGTGTAGTTGCGCTGCAGTCCGTTTACAAGAGCTGTCTGGTAAAGTGCATAGTCTCCGGTAGAGGGCACCAGGTTGATGGCAGTGCCGTAAAACTCCTTGGCATTGTCATACTGACGTCCGTAGAACATGCAGTCACCGGCACGCAAGGCGGCATCGGCAATGATCTCATTCTCCAGTCCCACCTGGCGTGATGACTCCAACACGGCTTTGAACTCCCTGCCGCTCTTGGTGTAATCCTTCCTGTTGTAATGGATATAACCCAGACCATAGTTGGCAAGGGCGCTGTTGTAGGTCTTGCCGCTGCCCGTCTGTGCCAGGTATCGGCTGTAATCGGCCTCTGCACGGTCAGTCTGACCCATCCGGTAATAGCATTCGCCGCGCCAGAACAAAGCGTCACCCGCGGTCTTGCGGTCATAGCGTTCCAGTGCAATGACATCGGTCAGCAAAGAGGGTACCTTGTCATACTCTCCCGCCGCCATTTCATCCATGGCCTTACGGTACAGCAACTGCATCTTGGCAGCCAGTATAGATGCGCCCGGATTCTGTATCTTGGCTATCGATGCCAGAGCAGCGTCATAACTGGTGGTGTTCATATAGACATCAACCAGGTAACTGCTCACCTTGTCGGCATAGGCTGATTTGGGATACTCGTTGAGGAAACGCTCAAACGATGTAACTGACTCGGCAAACGGTGAATATGATGTCTCGTGGATAACCATTGCATAGTTGTAGAGGGCCTGCTCTCTGACATCGGCCTTACCCGGTATGTTCGATGCACGCTCAAATGCCATTCGGGCGGCGTTCTTGTCACCCTTACGGAGATTGGCCAGACCTATGTGGAGCAGGGCGTTCTGTGTCACGGCATCGTCCGGTCCGGTTACCTGCGAGAGGTTCTCTATGGCAGCATCCATATTACCGGTCTGGAACTCTGACATTCCAAGCAGGTAGGTATCATGTCTGATATCCTGACTTTGGCCGGTGGTAAGGTAACTGGTCATCAGTTCCGTTGATTTGGCATATTCACCCTTCTTGTACCAGTACTCACCCAGTATGCGCTCGGCCTCAGCCTCAATGTACGGATCCTCGGTGGTAGCCACCAGATTGTTGGCGGTCTCATATGCCTGTGCCATGTCACCCTTGCCGTTAAGGGCCATATCGGCCAAATAGAGTCTGGCCTCATCATCATGTCGGGTATCCAGTGAATTCTCAAAACCCTTTTGGGCGGGCTCTACGTTACCGTTCACATAGTCGTAGTATGCGCGGTAGAATACAATGTCCTCATCCTCATCCGGCTCTTCAACCAGACGGGCCAGAATGTTCAACTGCAGGTAACCCTCCTGGGCGCGTCCGCATCGGAACAGTGAAATGGCGTTATGGCGTACCATGCGCTGGCAATCCTTACTGTCCAGAAGCAGCGGATCACACTCGTCAAAGCACTCTATGGCATCCTGATACTCGTGCAGCACAAAATGTGACGAACCCATCAGGGCAAGCATCCTGTTGTTGTACATTGAACCGGGATACTTGGACATGAATATCTGGATGGCAGGCATGGCGGTTGAGAGGTCGCGCTCGGCTGCAATCACCACCTGCATGTATTCAATCTCCTCGGTCAGTGCCTGCTTGCGGTTAACCGTCTGTTTGACCCACTCGTCAAGCAGCGTACCCGCGGCACCGTAATCTCCTTGCGTGAACACAGTGCGGCACTCGTCAAGCAGACGCGTATCGGCATCCCTCAGGCGGCTTTGTGCCGATACGCCGGCGTAGGCTCCAGCCAGCAACAGCACTGCGGACAAAAGTATTTTTCTCATTAATCAGAATAATTTCTTATACCACATATCAAGAGCCCTCTCCTCGGCGGCTTCCATGACGGCGCGCTCGCCGGGACCCTTGTCGTTAATGCCGCAAAGATGCAGCACTCCGTGTATTATCACTCTCATCAGTTCCTGTTCATAAGACGTATGAAACTTGGAACTGTTACTCAAAACGGTGTCCAGGCTGATGAACATGTCACCGCTCACCCGCCCCGGCTCACTGTAGTCAAAGGTTATGATATCCGTATAGTAGTCGTGTCCCAGGAACTCCTTGTTCACCTCCAGGATACGGTCATCGTTACAGAAAATGTAGTTCAGGTTTCCCACCTTGCGGCCGTCATACGTAGCTGCCACTTCAGCAATCCATGCCCTAACGGCCTTTCGGTCCAGCTTGGGCATCTTTATGTTCTCAGTCAGAAATGATATCATCGTCTTATAGTTTTATGCAAAGAAAAGATATGCCAGGAATATGGCGGCCACTATACCCGCCAGATCGGCCAGAAGACCGCAGCCCACTGCATGACGTGTGTTCTTTATGTTCACACTGCCAAAGTAAACTGCCAGGATGTAGAATGTGGTATCGGTAGAGCCCTGGAACAGGCAGGCCAGACGTCCGGTGAACGAATCGGCACCGTATGTGGTCATGGCATCGATCATCAGACCGCGTGCACCGCCGCCAGACAGAGGTTTCATCAGGGCAGTAGGCAGAGCACCCACGAACTGAGTGTCCAGGCCGCACTTATCGGCACACCAGGCAACACCGTTTACCACCGCATCCATTGCGCCCGATGCACGGAACACGCCAATACCCACCAGTATGGCAATCAGGTATGGTATTATCTTGACCGCCGTGGTAAAGCCATCCTTGGCTCCCTCCACGAACGCCTCATACACATTTATCTTGGCTTTGATGCCCGATATGATAAACCCTATTATCACCACAAACAGTATGATGTTGGCGGCCGATGTGGACACCGGGCCTATCTTGACTGCCGGAAGCTGTGAGAATCCCCAGATGATCAGGGCCACAAGCACGCTCAGTCCGCCTACAAAACCTATCAGGACCTTGTCAAAACGGATCTTCTGGATGAAGCAGGTAACCAGCAGGCCCACCAGCGTTGAGAAGAACGTGGCCAGCAGGATGGGAATGAAGACATCAGCCGGCTGTGCAGCACCCATCTGTGCGCGGTACACCAGCACGCTCACCGGAATGATAGTCAGGCCCGATGTGTTTAGCACCAGGAACATTATCATGGGGTTCGATGCCACATCCTTGGTCTTGTTGAGTTCCTGCATGCGCTCCATCGCCTTAAGACCCATGGGAGTTGCGGCGTTGTCCAGACCCAGCATGTTGGCGGCAACATTCATGAAGATATGTCCGTAAGCCGGGTCATTCTTGGGCAGGTCGGGGAACAGGCGTGAGAACACGGGGCTCAACCATCGGGCGAAAGTATTCACCAGGCCGCCCTTCTCGCCTATTTTCATAATACCCAGCCACAAAGACAGGACTCCTGTCAGTCCCAGCGAAATCTCAAAACCCGTCTTGGCCGATGAGAAAGTAGAGTCCATGATATCCTGAAATACGCCCGCATTACCCATGCAAAGCTGTATCACAGCCACCACAAAAGCTATAAGAAAGAACGAAATCCAAATCCAGTTGAGTACCATACGCGC
>JAFXMB010000064.1 GCA_017530735.1 Bacteroidaceae bacterium
AAGGATACATCTGAGACCTCAGCGTTGCTACTGCGTGGCGACAAGGGGTCGTCTAAGCGTCCAGCGGACAAAAACATGAGTAACAAACCCTATAAACGAAGAGAATTATGGCAAACAAGAATCTGACAACAAACTATCTGTCGCGTCTGTCGAACGCGAACCACGACGGTGTGTTTATTGTCGGTTAGCACTTATACTGTTTCACGAATACTGCCGTAATTCAACCTAATAAAGCGTAAAGCGGTCACTTGATGTGGCCGCTTTTGCTGTTCATAAGCGATATACAACATGGACAAAGACACTTCACAACTTCAACTCTATCAGGCATCACCCTGATGACTCCGGGGCCGGACAACAAAATCGTTTTTGTGGTTTATGACAAGAAAAAAGGAGAGACTGTCCGCTACTACCTGAGTGAACTCATGGATCCGGAACAGAAATTTGAGTATGTCCCCTCATTCATGTACTGTTATAAGGGAAAGGCCATCGTGACCTATACATACGATATAATCAGGCAGTCAGAGGAGATGATGAAATTTTTCCCCACAATTACTGAGGAATCAAATCCCGTTCTGATTTTTACCAACCTCTGATTATACCTTTTTGCTATCTTTGTGCATCCAAAATTGCAAGTATTATGAAAACATTTGATGCCAAAGAGGTTAAGGACCAGGTGGTTCAGTGGATCAGGGACTGGTTTGAAGTAAACGGAAAGGGCTGCAATGCCGTGATCGGTATTTCGGGCGGAAAGGACAGCAGCACTGTCGCCGCACTTTGTGTCGAGGCACTGGGCCGTGACCGCGTGATAGGAGTGACCATGCCAAACGGTGTGCAGAAGGACATATCGGACAGCATGAAACTGATAAATCATTTGAGAATACGCCACTACAACATAAACATAGCCGATACATACAACGCGCTGATGAACACCATAGGCGCTGAATTCAAGGCCGATGGTACCGAAATCAGCCGTCAGACAATCATAAATATGCCGCCGCGTCTCAGGATGACCACACTTTATGCAATATCGCAGTCACTCAACGGCCGCGTGGCCAACACCTGCAACCTGTCCGAGGACTGGGTGGGCTATTCTACCCGTTACGGCGATGCCGCCGGCGATTTTGCTCCCCTGGGCGGACTGACCGTTGCCGAGGTCAAGGCTATCGGCCGAGAACTGGGCCTGCCTATGGACCTGGTTGACAAGACTCCGTCGGACGGACTGAGCGGAAAGAGCGATGAGGATAACCTGGGCTTTACATATGCTGTCCTGGACAAATATATCCGCACCGGCGTGTGCGATGATGCGGCTGTAAAGGCATCGATCGATGACAAACATGCAAAGAATCTCTTTAAGTTGCTGCCGATACCCCATTTTGAGTATAAAAATTGAATAACGTGTTGCAAAATTATGTAATTTCGCGCCGATATTTAAAAACACATACAATCATGAACGAAATGGTAGGCGAATTCGCCGGTTTGATCTGGCGCGCTCTGGAGGGTAAGAACGCCCTTTCACAGAAGGAAATTAAAAAGGCAACAAAGTTGAAGGACAAAGAGTTCTATCTCGGCCTGGGATGGCTGCTCCGTGAAGACAAAATCAACGTTACCGAAGGTGAGGAGGAAAACTACTACGCACTCAAGTAATTTTCCCTTTGTATTAAAAAACCAATGAGCCGGGCTTCACAGCTCGGCTCATTGTCTTATTAACCCTAAACTTATGAAAATCTTGTATGTGTTACTTTGCTATACGTGCATCGAAATATTCCATTGATACGCTGTTCATTGCAACCTCGTTCTGCTCTGATACCAGAATCTGGCTGAACATGTCGGTGTAAACCTCCTTGATATCCTCAATCTTGGCTGTCTTCTTGTCGTCGCTGTTCTCTGTGCGGCATACGGTCTCGATCTCGGTAAGCATCTTCTGATACATGGGGATGAACTGGAGGGCGTCGGCCTGATTGAGTTCTGCAACTACGTCTGCAACTGTGGCAGTCTGATTGTCGTTAACACTCTGAGCGTTTGCGTTGATTCCGAAGAAAAGTGCTGCAGCGGCAGCGAAGATAATCTTTTTCATAATTCTTATTTTTTTTGTTTTTACTTATTCGTTTTGTTTGTGGTCACCGTTCTTGTCGGTTTCCGTAGTTAAGAGTCAAAAAGTGGCGTGAAGTTAAGCGGGAAGTTAAATATTTATCCTTCGTTAACATAATGCTTAACAAATTGTCATTTTAGAAAACTTAGTTAACATAAAGAAAATCAGCGACAAACATTATTTATCGCTGACCTCACCTAAATATTAACTTGTTGATTTATGAACTAAACTTGATACTCAATTATTGCAAAAAGGACTCGCAATTGACTTTTGTTTCCGTTTGTTCATATTTAATAGTCATTTAATAAGGTAAAGTTAAGTCGGGTATGCCATTTTCTTTCCTTATCTTTGTGTATCGATAATTACATAACCAAAAACATATATGGAAAGAACATGGCGTTGGTTTGGCAAGAAGGATAAGATTACCCTTGCCATGCTTAAGCAGATAGGCGTTGAGGGAATAGTGACTGCTTTGCACGATGTACCTCTTGGCCAGGTATGGACACGTGAGAAAATCCGTGACCTGCGTGAATATATTGAGAGTTACGGTATGCGCTGGAGCGTGGTTGAGAGTCTGCCGGTTGTTGAGACTATCAAGTACGGCGGTCCGGACCGCGATCATCAGATTGAGGTTTACAAGGAGTCTCTGAGAAACCTCTCGGCCGAGGGTATCCACTGCATCTGCTATAACTTCATGCCGGTGCTGGACTGGGCCCGCACGGACCTGTTCCACATCAACCCCAACGGATCCACCAACCTCTATTTCAATTACGCTGAGTTTGCCTACTTTGACATATATATACTTAAGCGCGAGGGCGCACGTGAGGAGTGGGCCAAGTTCCAGTTCCCCGAGGGCTGGGGCAAAGGCCGCAGTGTTCTGGCCGAGGCCGATGAACTGGCCAAGACCATGACCCCCGAGGGCGAGCACAAACTGGTTGAGACCATCATCATCAAGACCCAGGGATTCGTAAGCGGAAACTTCAGTGAGAACGATGAGGCTCCCATTCAGAAGTTCCGTGATTTCCTGAACCTGTACAAAGGCATTGACAAGGCACAACTGCGTGCCAACATGAAATATTTCCTGGAGGCCATCATGCCTACATGCGAGGAATACAACATGAACATGTGCGTTCATCCCGATGATCCCCCGATCGAGGTTCTGGGTCTGCCGCGCATAGTACGCACCGAGGAGGATATCCAGTGGTTCCTGGATGCAGTACCCAACAAGCATAACGGTCTGACATTCTGTGCAGGTTCACTGTCGGCAGGAGCATACAACAATGTTGTAGAGATGGCTAAGAAATTCGCATCACGCACACACTTTGTTCACCTGCGTTCATGCCACATTTTCCCCAACGGTGACTTTACCGAGGCTTCACATCTGGGCGGCCGTGCTGATTTGATAGAGCTCTGCCGCATATTTGAGAAGGAAAATCCAAACCTCCCGATGCGCGTGGATCACGGTATGACATTTACCGATGAGCCCGGCGGCATAATGGATGAGTCCAGCCACGGACACAATGCAGGTTACACCCTGTTGGGACGTATGTTCGCAATGGGTCAGGTTCAGGGCATTCTTGCCACCGTTGACCGCGAGCTTGGAATTGAGTACAAACAACCCGGATTCTTTGATTGATTATGAGACTTACAGAAATAACAAGCGGCAAGTTCAATGCCGCAGAGTGGGAGAAAAAAGGTTATCTGCTCCCCAAGTTTGATATAGAGGCTGTTCGCCGCAAGACACATGATGAGCCCACATGGGTGCATTTTGGCGGCGGTAACATTTTCCGCGCCTTTCCGGCTGCAATCATCAATGATGCACTGAATACCGGCAAGTATGACCGCGGCGTCATCATGGCCGAGACCTTTGACTATGAGATCGTAGACAAGGCCTACGCTCCGTATGACAACCTCTCTCTGCTGGTAAGCATGCAGTCATCGGGCACCATAGAGAAGAAGGTGATTGCATCGGTCACCGAGTCCCTTAAGGCCGATCCCCAGTTCCCCGACTGGAACCGCCTGGTAGAGATCTTCAAGGCCAAGTCACTTCAGATGATTTCATTCACCATCACCGAGAAGGGTTACACATTCAACGAGGCTGACCTGGCCCGCGGACTCAAGCCCATGTTTGCAATGGGTAAGGTCTGCTCACTCCTGCTGGAGCGTTACAACGCCGGCAAACTGCCCCTGACCGTCCAGAGCATGGACAACTGCTCACACAACGGTGATAAGGTAAAGGCCGGAGTGATGGCATACGCCGAGCGCTGGGTGGCCGATAAGCTGGTTCCCGCCGAATTCCTGGCATACCTCAAGGATGAGACCAAGGTTACATTCCCCTGGTCAATGATCGATAAGATCACACCCCGTCCGCACGAGAAGGTCAAGGAACTGCTGGCCAAAGACGGCTTTGAGGATAACGATTATATCGAGACCGAGAAGCATACATTCACCGCTCCTTTTGTAAACTCCGAGGAGGTACAGTATCTGGTAATTGAGGACAACTACACCAACGGCCGTCCGCCGCTGGATCTGGGAGGTGCCCTCTATACCACACGCGAGACCGTAGATAAGGTTGAGACCATGAAGGTTACCACCTGCCTCAACCCCCTGCACACCGCAATGGCCATCTACGGCTGCATGCTGGGCTACACCCTTATCAGTGCCGAGATGGCCGATGAGGATATCCGTCCTTTCATCCAGAAGATGGGGTACATGGAGGCCATGCCGGTAGTGGTTGATCCCGGAATCCTGAACCCGTACGAGTTTATAGGCGCCGTAATCAAACGCCGTCTGCCCAACCCATTCATGCCCGATGCACCGCAGCGCATAGCATGTGATACCAGCCAGAAAATTCCTATCCGCTTTGGCGAGACCATCAAGAAATACATTGCACGTGGCCTTGACATGGACAATCTGGTGCTCATACCTCTGGCACTTGCCGGCTGGGCACGCTATCTTAAAGGCATCAAGGATGACGGCACCCCGTTTGATCCGTCACCTGATCCTCTGCTGGCCGAAATGCAGGCAATAGTTGCCCCGCTTGAGGTAGGCAAGGCTGATCAGGACTACTCATGCCTAAAGAAACTCTACAGCCGCAAGGATATCTTTGCAGTAGATCTGTACGAGGCCGGCCTTGGTGAGCGTATAGAAGGCATGGTCAAGGAACTCTACGCCGGTCCCGGCGCCGTCCGCAAGACCCTGCACAAGTACGTCCAGGCCCGCTAAAATAGCCTCACATCAGCAAAATAAGCGCATTAGGAATTGTTCCTGGTGCGCTTTTATTATGTCACAGGGAAACGATACTATTATGTCATTTTTTGGTATATTTGCCATTATCACCAAACCAATAATTGATTATGAGATTATTATCGTTCCTGATTCTGGCTTGCATGACATTGACGACATCGGCCCGTAAAAAAGTTCCTGTGGCAGATGAACTTAAGCCTGGTACTGTAATAAGCGGCATAGTCCGCAAGTCTGGCGATATGACTCCTTTGAAGATTGCATGCGTACGTGAAATGGATTTGAATGATTCCGTGTATAGCAGGGTATTAACTGATAAGGAAGGTCGTTTCTCATTTGAGCTGTCAGATACCGGTCATGTCCTGATGGTATATGCTACAGGCTTCTATGGGAATCCTGAATATGATCTTGTGGCAATGGCATTGGACAAATCATATTATGAGATTACTCTGGAGCCTTACACCGGTCAGGAAGCTAATCCTGTCATGGAATCACGTGTGCGCGAGCCTCACGGAATGGAACACTTGTTTGCTAATGTAAACGGAATGCGTTATTTAATTGACAGGGATAGTAAGACCGCATTGGTGTCAAGTTGCAGCTCTAATACCGGTACTGTTTTCATTCCCCAAGAGATTACATATCAGAATGAGGCCTATACCGTAAACGGTATAAGGAATTTTGCTTTTTATGGATGCACAGGTCTTACAGGTGTTTTCATCCCGGAAGGCATTGAGAGAATTGGCAGATGTTCATTCTATGGTTGCACAGGTCTTGATAATGTGATACTTCCAAGAGGTATCAAGAGCATAGGTGAAGCTGCTTTCAGCGGTTGTACCGGCTTGAAATCGGTTTTGATACCTGAAACTGTAGTAAGCATGGGCGGATGGGCTTTTGAAGGTTGCACAAGCCTTTCATTCGCCATCATTCCCGATGGCGTTACAAGGATAGAACCAGGTACGTTTGTTCGCTGCTCCGGACTTACCTCGGTGAGAATCCCTGAAAGTGTTACCAGTATTGGACGCTTTGCGTTTGGCGGTTGTGCAGCTCTTGGATTTATCCATATTCCGGATAGTGTTCGGATTATCGAAGAGATGGCATTTGAGGGTTGTACCAGCCTAAAGACTGTTTTTATCCCCCAAGGTGTTACCGGAATAGAAAGGGGAATGTTTCGTGGCTGTTCCGGACTTACCTCGGTATCTATTTCTGAAAGTGTTACCAGTATAGGAGCAAATGCATTTGACGGTTGCACAGGTATTTCATGGTTATATATTCCTGAAAGTGTGAACAGTATAGGGCGTGATGCATTCAAGGGTACCGAATGGTACAATAAGATGAATGGTGACGGACTGGTTTATGTGGGAAATGTTGCTTATGAATACAGAGGTAAGATGCCTGACAACACCACCATTATTCTGAAAGAGGGAACAACGGGTATAAGTGAATGGGCTTTCAATGAATGTGCCGGTCTGACATCGATAGTAATTCCCAAGAGTGTCAAGAATATAGGGGACTGGGCGTTTCACAAATGCAGTAATCTGACATCAATCGAAATTCCGGAGGGCGTGACCAGGATTGGAGAAAACACTTTCAGCATGTGTGAAAAGCTTTCTTCAATAACCTTACCCGAAAGCCTGACTGAGATTGGCAATCATGCTTTCTTGGGATGTAGTGCCCTTACCTCTGTTGTCTTACCAGAAGGTCTCAGGTCCATAGGGCAGGAAGCATTCTTTAACTG
>JAFXMB010000065.1 GCA_017530735.1 Bacteroidaceae bacterium
AGGAATACCGGAACCTGGGTATAGGCACAGATCTGCTCCGGCAGATGCTGGAACTCCTCAAAGCCGATGGGTATAAGAGCGTCTCCCTCTCCGTTCAGAAAGCAAACTATGCCATGCGTATGTACCAGAAAGCAGGCTTCAGGATTTTGTCCGATGATGGGGAAGAGGCCTTGATGCAATGCATTCTTTGAGGCCGATGCCCTCACGGCCAGCATCCCGCCATCCGGCACGCTGAATCTTCAGCGCTACCATTGCAAATACCAGGGATAATCCCTTAATTTGCAAATACTAACCCTTTTCTAACAATTATGCGAACAAAAGTATTAATGACATTCTTCTACATCATGTTGGCTATCTTTGTCATAAGCATGGTGTTTTTCATCTTTACATTATTGCAACCGGGTAAATATGGGATGGCACTTTGGAGTAATACTATTGGCTACATCAGTGGCATAACCATGGTTATCTTAATGTCTATAAAGAATAAGTGGGATAAGCAAGACTCAGATCAGGCTGTAAAGTAACCCACAGCCATACTCGCGGGCGCATCATCAGGACCACGTCAGCGTGCAGGTTTTGACATGAATAAAGGGGACGGTTGTGCCGCCCCCTTTTTTATAGTTCTTGTTTTTTACTTGATCTGTTCCAGAAGTTGGTCGCAGATGCTCTTCATTCCGGCAATAGAGGGGTGTCCGTTCTGCTTGTCTATGTCATGGAGTTCTATCAGCTGTACACCGCAGTGCTTGCAAACCTCACGCATTGACTCGTTGAATGTGTCGCGGAGTTCGGAGTTAAGGATTGAATAGAGTTGTGCCTTGGGGTATTGCTTCTTAAGCATATCAATCAGGCAAGCCATGGCCGGACGGAAATTCTTGCAGTCATCCTTAGTCCAGTCTGACCACTGATATTCTCCCAGAGGTGCATTGGCCCAAGCATCATTGGTGCCGCCAAATATGAAGATGATATCGGGATCACCCAGTCTGTCAACACGGGATATAAAATTGTTGCGTGATGCATCCATACGTCCGTAACCGGTTCCGCAGATGGTGGAGCCGCCCCATGAGTCATTCTTTTCAAGCTGATATCCCTTGGCTTTGATATAGAGATCCCACCAAGTCTGGGATACCTCTGTTACATCATTACGGTCATTGGGGTAGAATGGGTTGTAACCCTCGGGGTTAACACCCTGGAATGTAGAATAAGAGTCACCAAGTATAGATACTTTCTTGGTTTGTGCAGTTGCTGTCATTGATACAAGTGCCAGCAGAATAATAGCAAGTTTCTTCATAATCGTTTATATTTTAATTATTTGTATAAGAATCTGCGAATAGACATCTTGGGGGTCTTCTCAAACGGTACGGGTTGAATCTCAACCTTTGCCAACTGACTGTAAACCGGCAACTGACGGTTTGAAGCCAGACGTATGTTCTCAGGAATTCCGTCCTTGGCCTCGTCATCCAAAAGGGCCTTGGCGATAGCCTGCTCATCCAGATATACCAGGGCAACCAGTTTGCCGCCGCGGTCTACCACAACAGACTCAACCACATATTCCTGGTTGTTTACTACAGCCTCAATCTCCTCAGGATAGATGTTCTGGCCAGAAGGACCCAGAATCATGTTCTTGGAGCGTCCACGGATGAATATGTTGCCGTCAGCGTCCATGATGCCCAGGTCACCGGTCTTGAGCCATCCGTCCTCGGTAAAGGCATTTGCCGTAGCCTCGGGGTTATTGTAGTAGCCGATGGTGATATTCTCACCACGGGCCTGAATCTCACCTACAGTATGCTGAGGATCATCGGAATCAATACGTACCTGGGCCACGTCGACAGGTTTGCCGCATGAACCGGGCACATACTTGGTCCAGTGCTCGTAGGCCAGGAGAGGGCAGGCCTCGGTCATTCCGTAACCTACCAGATACGGGAACTTGATCTTCTTGAAGATGCGCTCAACCTCAGGGTTAAGGGCGGCGCCACCCATGATGAACTCCTCGCAGTTACCGCCGAAAGCAGATACAAGTCCGTCTTTTATCTTCTTGTAAATAATAGAGTTAACCCCAGGAATGTGAAGCAGGAACTTTATCAGGGGTTTATCTATCATAGGCTTGATCTTGGACTTGTATATCTTCTCCATAACCAGAGGAACGGTAATGAGCAAATAGGGCTTTACATCGGCAAAAGCCTTCATGAGGGCAGCCGGTGTGGGAGCCTTGCCCAGCCAGTAAATTGACGTACCGTTACAGAGCGGATAGAGGAACTCAATTACAAGGCCGTACATGTGAGCCATAGGCAACATGGAGACCATCTTATCGCCTGCAGGCACATTGCGCTGGCTGAAGTCTACGTTAGCCGAGAAGTTACGGTAGGTGAGCATTACGCCCTTGGGATCACCTGTAGAGCCAGATGTGTAGTTGATTGTGGAGAGGTTGTCCCAGTTATCGGTGGGGAATACCACATCGTCCGGACCGAATCCGTTAGGATACTTCTTGTCAAACAGTTCATCCAGATGATCAAAGGCATACTGTATCTTCTCATCGTTGCAGTAGAGCAACTGGAGGGTATTGACATCAAATACGGCGCGGACCTGAGGCATTGTTTCAGGATTCATCTTGGACCATTTCTCTGTATCGGTAAACAGGGCGATACTTCCGGAATGGTTTACCAGTCCCATTACACTGTCGGGCTTGAAATCGGCCAGGATAGGTACTATTACGGTCTCGTATGTATTGACGGCCAGATAGGAGAATCCCCAACGGGCGCCGTTCTGGGCGCAAAGAGCTATGCGTTCGCCCTTCTTGATTCCGGCATATTCAAATACTATATGAAAACGTGCTATGGAACGTGCCATCTGGGCGTATGTGAATGATTCACCGCCTATATTGTTCAATGCGGGCTTGTCCCAGTACTTGCGTGTTGCGGCTTGAAGCCTTTCAAGATAATGTGGATATTTCTCCATATTGTCAGTCTATTATGTTTGTATTAGTTTAGTATTCAAGGAACCATTCGTTAGGCATAAGTATTCCCAATGTCACTCCGAACATGGACGCATTGTTGCTGGATGTGGAGACATCGACGAATGCGTTGAGCGAGATTCTCTGGTATTGTGCCACAAAGTTGAGTTCACCCATGAACTGCGTTCCGGTTAGAGGTTTTCCGTATGAGGCCTGACCGTCCAGGTTTACGATAGGACGGGTAGGCTGGAATGCATAAAACTCTGAACGTAAATGGAAAACGCTGTTTATCACCCATATGGGCTTAATTCCTACGGCAAAGTATGAATTTGCGACAAAATCCGGATCAAACACGAATTTGCTGTTCGGTGTCGGGCGGAAATGATACGCCTGCATGACTGATGCCTGGTAGTTGCTTGAGAAGTTTCGGGATGAATAATAGGCCTCAAACAGGGTGCCCAAAGTGAAATGCGGGGTGAAATTCTTATAATGCTCCAGATGGGCCGATACCTGAAGCCAGGACCTGTCAATTGAATGATAACTGGGATCATATACGTTCTGAGGCCTGAACAGGTCGTTCTCAGTGCCGATGAATGCGCGTATGGTTTCCCACTTTCCGCTTGTGGGGTATTGCAGGGCATTGAGCGAGTATCCCGTAAACATGATGGAACCTCCGAATATATTGTGGCGGTTACAGTCATATTTGAAATTGCGGAAGTTGATGTCGCTGTTCTGGGAATAGTAGTCCTTGTGATGAGCCGCACCCACCGAGAAAACAGCCTTGTAGTTGTTCAGGAACGGACGTGACAGGTTCAGCTTGCCAAAGAACTCGATGGTTTTGTTGACAGCGGGGTTGAACTTATCGGACGAGAATATGAAAGCACCTGAGCGGAAATAGTTCATATTGTTGTAACCGACCTGAATTGAGAGGGACATGGGGATGTCAATGGCCATGTCGACTCTTGTGGTCAACTGCGCGTTGTTGTATGATCTTCCAAACTGTCCCTCAAGCAGATATGATTCAGATACCTCACCGATATGGCTATATGATACCGAGCCGTACAACTGGCTGGATACTGATGTGGAAAGACCGCCTCCGAAACTGAAGGTGGGGTGGTCATCCAGCTTGACATTGAGTTTCAGCGTGAACGTGGAATCATCCTTCACGAAATCCGTGGTAGGGATTATTTCGCTTATGGCATCATCTGACAGGAGTTTGAAATAACCGTACTTGAAGTCGCTGAACGTAAAGTTATTGCCATTTGCGTTGAGTTCCTTCTTGATGTAACGCTGCTGAGCCTGGTTTACTCCGTTGACATCAATATCACTGAACTTGAGTTCAGGAATGCGTTTCTTGAACTGGGCGCGGCGGCTCTGTACATCCGAAGAGTCCCTGCGGGCTGTTGTCCTGGACTTGATGGAATCCATCAGAAGCATGGTGTTGTGGTATCCTAAGGCCGATACTTCATCAATGAGATGGAAATCAAGCAGTCCCACTTTTGTCAGGTCAAACTCAACCTTCACTCCGAGTTTGGGATCCAGGCTGTAGTCACTCTTCTGAATGATCATGCTGGTTACCTGACCCATGATGTCGAATTCATCGGGAATCTCTATTTCCGGCTCACCGGGTGCCACTGCCACAAGACTTCCTATGATGAAATCCGGATGGAAATCATTGACCATTACGTCTACCGGGAAGTTGTCATAAATACCTCCGTCATAGGCGATTATGGAGTCAATCATAATGGGGCGGAACACGAACGGGAACGACATTGATGCGCGAACGGCATCACCCAGCGCGCCCCTGGACAGTATGATTGAGTTCTTGTTGAATACGTCCGATGCAACTGCCCTGAAAGGTACGAACAGATGGTCAAAGTTATTGTCGCAGGCAGCCGATGCGCCCGAGAATATATCCAGGAACGCCAGATTCATCTGCAACGGATCCACCAGACTGTTGATGGTAGGACGAATCAGTGTCATGGAGTCTTTAATGGCCACCTGGGCTGATATGATTGAAGGGGTAGGCGGCTTCTGCTTGAAATAGAACTGATAGTTCATATCCTTGGCCCCCATATACCAGTTCTTGAAATCATCGGAACTGATGAGTGCCTGCATTTCGTCAGGTGAATAACCCATGGCATAGAGTGAGCCGATGACTGCACCCATGGATGTGCCTGCTATATAGTCAATTGGGATTCCGTTCTCCTCAAGGGCACGTATGACACCGATGTGAGCCATACCTTTGGCTCCGCCGCCGCTGAGCACAAGACCCACCTTCTGCGCACTTACAGGTGCACATACGGCCAACAGCGTGGCAATCAGTACTATAAAAGCCCTTTTGATCATTACGGATAACCTCTTTTGCAAATATATGTAAAAAAAAGGCACTGATGTACTCTCAGTGCCCTTTTTAATATAAAAAGAAACTTATCAGATAAGATCGACGCTGCGGCGTATGAAAGCGGCAAGTGCTTCACCCTTAAGCATTCCGTTCTGCAGCAGAGCCAGGTCTATGAGCTCATGGACTATCTTGTTGCCTGCGGCATACTCGGCATAAATGCCTGATATTGTGTTTTCTGTCTCAGATATCTTAGAGTTGATATCATTCATCTCATCCTTCTCGGCCTGAGGCACATCCTCATCTTTTTTGCCTTCACGGGCCTTGCGGAGTTCTGCCTGACGCTCCTTGAGTGAGTTCAACTTGTCATCCTCAGGCTTAACCTTGGCGTCACATGCGGCATCGGCCTCTTCAAGAACCTTCTTTATCAGTTTGTGATCCTTGTTCAGGATGACGGTGTACATATCGGGCATATCACCGTAGAAATTCATTCCGGGCTGGATGGCAGCCATATCCTTCATACGGCGCATATACTCGCTGCATGTTACCATGACCGGCAGGGAAGATTCACCCAGGGACTGTGCATCGACATGGAAATCAGCCTTCTCTATCTTGGGCATCTGGCTGCTGAAAATCTTGGTTATCATACGCAACTGGCCTGCGGGCAGGTCAACGGCCTTGTTGTCCTCCTTGGCAATCAGGTTGTCAATTGAATCGCTGTCAACCCTCTGGAAACGGCTGTCATTGCCGAACTTCTGCTCAAGCATGCCTATTACAGGTACATCCAGCTGATTGTCCATGAGCAGGACGCTGTAGCCCTTGTTTTTGGCTGCTTCAATGTAGCCGTACTGCTCCTCGCGGTTGGTGGCGTACAGATATATCAGGTTCTTGTTCTTATCGGTCTGATTGGCCTCAATCAGTTTCTTGTACTCCTCAAAGGTGAAATACTTGCCGTCAGTATCCTTGAAGAGGGCAACCTTCTCCATCTTGCTGTAGAAATCCTCCTCGGTCAGCATTCCGTAGTTGATGAAAAGCTTGACATCGTCCCATTTCTGCTCAAACTCCTTGCGGTCGTTCTTGAATATGGAGCTCAGGCGGTCGGCAACCTTCTTGGTTATGTAACCCGATATCTTCTTGACATTTGAGTCACTCTGCAGATATGAACGGGATACGTTCAGAGGAATGTCAGGTGAGTCAATGACACCGTGGAGCAGGGTGAGGAAGTCAGGTACGATACCCTCAACCGAGTCAGTTACAAATACCTGGTTGCAGTACAACTGTATGCGGTTTTTCTGCAGGTCCAGATTGGTCTTGATCTTGGGGAAGTACAGGATACCGGTCAGATGGAACGGGAAATCCACGTTCAGGTGTATCCAGAACAGGGGTTCGTCCTGCATGGGATAGAGCTCACGGTAGAATGACTTGTAGTCCTCATCCTTGAGTTCGCTCGGGGTCTTGGTCCAGAGCGGCTCAACATTGTTCATGATGTTATCCTGATCAGTCTCTACCTCCTTGCCGTCTTTCCACTCCTTCTTCTTGCCGCAGGCAATCTGAACGGGCAGGAACCGGCAGTATTTCTTGAGCAGGCCCTGTATGGTGGTCTCCTGCAGGTACTCCTTGCTGTCATCGTCCAGATAGAGGATGATATCGGTACCGCGGTCGGCCTTATCGGCATCGGTCAGTTCAAATTCGGGTGATCCGTCACAACTCCATTTTACAGCCTGAGCACCTTCCTGATAGGATTTGGTAATGATTTCAACCTTCTTTGAAACCATGAATGCCGAGTAGAATCCCAGTCCGAAATGGCCGATGATGGCGTTTGCATCGTTCTTGTATTTCTCAAGGAAATCATTGGCGCCCGAGAAGGCTATCTGGTTGATATACTTGTCAATCTCGGCTGCAGTCATGCCAATGCCGCGGTCGCTTACGGTGATGGTGTCCTTGCCCACGGTTACGTGGACCGTCAGATCGCCCATTTCGCCCTTGAAATCGCCCTTGGAGGCCAAAGTCTTGAGTTTCTGGGTGGCATCTACGGCATTTGACACTATCTCGCGCAAGAATATCTCGCGGTCACTGTACAGGAACTGTTTGATAATGGGGAAGATGTTTTCAGTCGTTACCCCGATTGTACCTTTCTGCATAACTTATATCGTTTTATTTATACTTTCTGTCCGGTATAATACAACAAAAATGCCAGACGGGAATCCGACTGACATTTTGGCTGAACAGGAGTCTGTCTGTGACTCTCTGTCAAATTATTTTGTGCCTGCTGCGGCTGTAAGGTCTGTCTTTTCGGGGTTGACATCGACCGTAAGCACTGATCCTGTCGGGCATTCGCCGTCTATCAGAAGTTCGGCCAGTTTATCCTCGACATATGTCTGGATGGCACGCTTCAGAGGACGTGCGCCGTATTCGCGGCTATAGCCCTTATCGGCCAGGAATTCTCTGGCTGAATCTGTCACAGACAGCGTGTAACCCATGCCTTCCATGCGTTTTGTGAGTTGTGAAAGCTCGATACCCACAATCTGACCCACGGCCTGACGGTCCAGCTGGTTGAAGGTTATGATCTCATCAATACGGTTGATGAACTCCGGAGCGAATGACTTGTTCAGGGCTTTACGGATGATATCCTGACGGGCAAGTTCAGTTCCGGCATCGGTAGTGCCGAATCCTATGCCGCGTCCGTACTCCTGTATCTGGCGTGAACCCAGGTTGGAGGTCATAATTATAATGGTGTTGCGGAAATCGACCGTACGGCTCTCGCTGTCTGTGAGACGACCCTCATCCATTACCTGAAGCAGAATGTTGAATACGTCCTGGTGAGCCTTCTCAATCTCATCCAGAAGGATGATGGAGTAGGGTTTGCGGCGTACTTTCTCTGTTAACTGACCGCCGTCTTCATAACCTACGTATCCGGGAGGCGCTCCAACCAGGCGTGACACGGCGAACTTCTCCATGAATTCGCTCATATCTACGCGGATAAGGGCATCGGTCGTTCCGAACATCTGCTCGGCAAGTTCTTTTGCAAGAAGGGTCTTACCCACACCGGTAGGTCCAAGGAACAGGAACGAGCCAATGGGCTTGTTAGGATTTTTCAACCCAACACGACTGCGGCGTATAGCCCTTGAAAGAAGATCAATTGCCGAATCCTGGGCAATAACCTTTGACTTGAGGGCAGGGGCGAGCCCCTTAAGGCGCTCGCCCTCCTCACGGGCAATCTTCTGAACGGGAACACCGCTCATCATTGAAACCACGGTTGCAATATTCTCCTCGTTAACAGTCTCGCGGTGACTCTTGAGCGACTTCTCCCAATCCTTGCGCATCTGTTCAAGTTCACCCTCAAGAACCTTCTCCTGATCACGGAAACGGGCTGCCAGTTCAAAATCCTGACGGGCTACGGCATCATTCTTGCCTTCACGGGTAAAGTCTATCTGATGCTCCTTGTCTTCAATCTCCTTGGGAACGGAGAGGTTGGACAGATGGGTGCGGGAACCGGCCTCATCCAGGACATCGATAGCCTTGTCGGGGAATGAGCGGTCGGTTATGTAACGCTGCGCCAGAGTGACGCACGCCTTGATGGCATCATCGGTATAAGTCACATTATGGTGATCCTCATAACGGTCCTTGATATTCTGCAGTATCTGAAGAGTTTCATCGGCCGTAGTGGGTTCAACCAGTATCTTCTGGAAACGGCGCTCCAGAGCACCGTCTTTCTCAATCGATTTACGGTACTCGTCAACGGTGGTGGCACCTATACACTGCACCTCGCCGCGGGAGAGGGCAGGCTTAAGCATATTGGCGGCATCCATCGATCCGGGTGCAGAGCCTGCACCTATTATTGTATGCACCTCGTCAATAAACAGGATGATGTCAGGATTTTTCTTGAGCTCCTGAATTATTGAGCGGAGTCTTTCCTCAAACTGTCCGCGGTATTTTGTACCGGCTACAACTGCTGCCATGTCAAGTGCCAGAATACGTTTGCCGAACAGCATGCGTGAGACCTTACGCTTTACGATACGCTGCGAGAGACCCTCGACAATGGCTGATTTGCCGACTCCGGGCTCACCTATAAGGATAGGATTGTTTTTCTTGCGACGTGTGAGTATCTGTGCAAGACGCTCTATCTCTTTTTCACGACCTACCACAGGATCCAGTTTGCCATCCATGGCAGCCTGTGTCATATCGGTACTGAAACTGTCCAGAACCGGTGTATTGCTGCCTGATTTGGACGCTGTTACGGTTCTGGCAGGTTTCTGCTTGCCGGTGTCGGCCGATGAAAACTCCTCATCCTCATCATCCTCGTCGCTGTCCAGTCCCATGCCCATCTGAATCTCTGTCCCGGTGCCGTTCATCTGAGCCAGCAGGCTGCGGTAATCGACATTATACTGTGACAGTATGTTGGCAGTGGCGCTGGATCTGTCACGGGCTATGGCCAGCAGCAGATGCTCAGCCTCGACCTCCTCCTTTTTCTGGAGTCTGGCCTCAAGCATGCTTATCTTGAGAAGGCGTGTGACGGCAACCGACAGGGCGATCTTCTCAATCGGAACCTTATCGGCCGATGTATCCTGGGCGGTATGGTCTGATTCAAGGCGCATACGCAGTTCGGAGAGGTCAACGCCCATTTCCGAGAGCAACTGGACAGCCTTGTTCTGACCGTCACGGAGCATACCCAGCAGCAGGTGATTGGCTGTCACCTCAGCGTGCATAAGACGCTCGGCTTCCTCCTTGGAAAGTGATAATATGGTATTCAGTTTATCTGACAGTCTGTATTCCATCATATTCTTTTTTAATTGGGCCAAAGGTCCGATATAGTGCAAAGATAATCGGTTTCGGGCCTGTTTCTACCTGTTTTTCCAATAAGATATCAACAAATCACATGCCATTCACCAAGTTATGCCATAAAGTCCGAAACGCAATCACAAAAACTTGTTAACACCTTATTAAAAATACGCGCGTAAAGTTGCTTATAAAGTATTTTTGAAGTACTTTTGAATGCTTTACGACAATAGTCCGTAAAGGTATTGTAGAAGACATAAAAAACAAGACGAAATTGGAAAACCAGGACAGAATTATCAAGGTGAACATTGAGGAGGAGATGAAGTCCTCATACATTGACTATTCAATGTCAGTCATCGTGGCAAGAGCACTCCCGGATGCACGTGACGGTCTCAAACCGGTACACCGCCGCATACTTTACAGCATGATGCGTGACGGCAACACATCCGACAAGGGCTATCGCAAATCGGCCCGTACAGTAGGTGATGTGCTCGGACATTTCCATCCTCATGGTGACTCTTCAGTATATGGTGCTCTTGTACGTCTGGCACAGGACTGGATAATGCGTTATCCGCTCGTTGACGGCCAGGGTAACTTCGGTTCGATTGACGGTGACAGCCCGGCTGCCATGCGTTATACCGAGGTCCGTCTGCGCAAGATGGGCGAGGAGATGATGCAGGACATCAACAAGAATACCGTTGACTTTGTTCCCAACTATGACAACAAGGAGGAGGAGCCTACGGTTCTTCCCGCAACCATCCCCAATCTGCTCGTTAACGGTTCATCCGGTATCGCAGTAGGTATGGCTACCAATATGCCGCCTCATAACCTTACAGAGGTTCTGAACGGCTGTATGGCAATGGTTGACAATCCCGATATCACTGTTGATGAACTGATGCAGTACATCAAGGCTCCTGATTTCCCGACCGGTGCATATATTTACGGTATCAGCGGCGTACGTGAGGCTTATGAGACCGGACGCGGCCGTGTTATCATGCGCGCCAAGACTGAGATCGAGGCCGGTGAGCAGCACGACAAGATTGTCGTAACCGAGATTCCTTACGGAGTAAACAAGGCAGAGCTCATCAAGTTCATCGCAGAACTTGTTACAGATAAGAAGATTGAGGGTATCAGCAACGTAAATGACGAGTCAGACCGCGAGGGTATGCGTATCGTCATTGACGTTAAGCGTGACGCCAACGCCGGTGTTGTCCTGAACAAGCTGTTCAAGATGACCGCTCTGCAGACATCATTCGGCGTAAACAATATCGCCCTTGTAAAGGGACGTCCCAAATGCCTCAACCTGCGCGACCTTATCAAGTGCTTCATCGAGCACCGTCATGAGGTTGTAATACGCCGTACCAAGTTTGACCTTGAGGAGGCTAAAAAGCGCGCTCACATACTGGAAGGTCTGATCATTGCTTCAGACAACATCGATGAGGTAATCCAGATCATCAAGAAGGCCAAGACCCCGAATGATGCCATCCAGAACCTTATGGACCGTTTCGGACTGGATGATATCCAGGCCAAGGCCATCGTAGATATGCGTCTGCGTCAGTTGACCGGACTTATGCAGGATCAGCTGCATGAGGAGTACAATGAGGTTATGGCACGTATTGAGGAACTCCAGAGCATTCTGGATGATCCCGAGAAGTGCAAGCAGGTCATTAAGGATGAGATGCAGGCCATCATTGACAAGTACGGCGACGAGCGTAAGACAGAGATAGTATACGCAAGCGAGGAGTTCAATCCCGAGGACTTCTATGCCGATGAGCCCATGATCATCACAATGTCACATCTGGGTTACATCAAGCGTACCGCCCTTACAGAGTACCGTCTGCAGGGCAGGGGTGGTGTAGGATCCCGCGGATCAGACAAACGCGACGAGGACTTCATTGAGCACATATTCACCGCTACAACACACAACTACATACTCTTCTTCACACAGAAGGGACGTTGCTACTGGCTCAAGGTTTATGACATTCCAGAGGGCGGCAAGACATCAAAGGGCCGTGCCATCCAGAACATGCTCAACATTGAGCCCGATGACGCCGTAAACGCTTACATAGCAATCAAGAACCTGGGTGACGTAGAGTTTACATCGAACCATTACCTGGTATTCTGTACACAGAACGGCGTAATCAAGAAGACTATCCTGCAGGATTACTCACGTCCGCGCCAGAACGGTATCAACGCCATCAACCTCAATGAGGGTGACAAGGTTATCAACGTTCTGCTTACCGACGGCAACAAGGAGATTATCATCGCCAACCGCAACGGTCGCGCCATCCGCTTCAACGAGAGCACCGTACGCAGCATGGGACGTACATCGACCGGCGTACGTGGCATGACTCTTGATGAGGACGGCGATGATCAGGTAGTAGGCATGATAGCTGTCGACGAGCAGCCTGAGGAGACCATCATGGTGGTATCCGAACAGGGCTACGGCAAGCGCTCTGAGATTGAGGATTACCGCAAGACCAACCGTGGCGGTAAGGGTGTAAAGACCCTGAACATTACAGACAAGACCGGCAAACTCGTTTCAATTCAGGCAGTTACCGATGACAACGACCTGGTTATCATCAACAAATCCGGTATCACACTGCGCGTAAGCGTTGCTGATTTCCGTGTGATGGGACGTGCTACCCAGGGCGTAAGGCTTATCAATCTTGAAAAGCGTAATGACCAGATAGGTTCAATCTGCAAGGTTGACAGCGAGCCCATTGACGAGACTCCGGCCGAGGGTGGGGAGGAAACCGCTCCTGAGACCGCTACAGAGGCACCTGTAACCGAGTGACTTTAACCGGAAGAAATTTATAATATATTAATAATGTAAAACCAATTAAACTAATTCAAAATGAAGAAGCTTATTTTTGTTTTGATTGCAGCTCTGGGAGTATCTTGCACATCATATGCACAGATGACTGAGAAGGAGCTCAAGAAGGCCACCAAAGCCGCTCAGAAAGAGGTTAAGGAGGCTAAGAACGAATTCGAGAGAGACGACGTTCAGGACAAGCGCGGTGCAAAGCGTCTTATTGACAACGCTATGAAGAACGAACTCAACAAGAATTGGGATCAGACATGGCTTGTAGCTGCCGATATTTATGAGGACTTCTATAACAAAGAGAACATCAAGTCTTACAATCAGGCTTACGACACCGTAGGTATGTACAAACTGCTCACAGACTGGTATCGCTATGCTATGAAGGCTGACTCCCTGCAGCAGATTCCTAACGCCAAGGGCAAGACCTCTGACGAGGCCAGAAAGAAGCACTCTGCAGAAATGCACAGAACAATGAGTGACCTTATCCGCGGCGGTATCTTCTATTTCAATGATCATCAGGATTATGAGAAGGCTTATGAGCTGTTTGACACTTACTTCACAGTTGCCAATCATCCCATGCTGGATGCCTGGATAAGTGATGACACCATCTTCCGTAAGTATGTGCCCATCTACTCATACTATCCCGCACTTGCCGCTTACAACCTTGAGAAGTGGGATAACGTAATCAAGTATGCTTCAGTTGCAGTTGCTGACGAGGAGGTAGGAGAGACCGCTACTGAGATGATCTGCGACGCTTACGGTAACCTTCAGGATACCGTTAAGTGGCTGGAGACTCTGAAGCAGGGCCTTGTAAAGTATCCTACAGCTCAGTATTACTATGGCAAGTTGCTCAACTACTACAACCTTAAGGGTGATATGACAGAGTTGGAGAACTTTGTAAAGGAGATGGTTGAGATTGATCCTGAGAAGGCTTACAACTACTACGTACTTGGTTATGTAGCACAGCAGAGCAAGAATTATGACGAGGCTATCAAGCAGTATGAGACCGCAATTGAGAAGGATGAGAAACTCTCAGACGCATATTTCAACCTTGGTCTCTGCATCATGTTCCAGGCTCAGGAATTCATGGATTCCAAGAGCAACCTTGACTACCGTTCAAAGGCTTACAAGGATGCCGTTAAGGAGCAGAAGAACTTCTACAAGAAGGCTCTTCCGTATTTCCTCAAGTACAGAGAGCTTGAAGCTTCTGCAACTGACAAGTGGGCAATTCCTCTGCAGACAATCTACTATCAGCTCGATATGTCTAAGGAACTCAACGAGATTGAGGCCCGCATGAAGGAGAAAGGAATGCTCTGATCCGAATTGAGAATTGAAAATTGAAAATTAGAAAGGCTCCACGATGTGGGGCCTTTCTTTTGTTTGATATTTCCCGGAAGTGGGGTGTGCTATAATTTTCGCTATTTAACATAATAGTTATTATGCAAAATTTGGGGTGAAATAATTAAGGGGCGGTTTTGCCGCCCCTTGATACCTGGTTTATCACTTCTTGCTTTCTGCAATAATTTCCAGAGCTCTGTCAAGAACTGTCGTGTCATCCAGGACAACGCATCCGCCGTTTGGTCCCGGCTCTATGTGGAAACCTACCGCTGAACCTTGCTTGTAGTCTGTACCTCCAAAGAAGTTTCTTACTGTCTCTACATCAAGATTCAGCTCGTCGGCAATTCTGTGAATACTGCCCTCCGGAAGTTGCGCTTTGATCTGGCGCAGTTCATTGAATGTGATTAATCTGGTCATAAGCATTAAAATTAGGTTAACTATTATCATTGTTCATTTTTGTCGCGACTCGGCCAACCAAGCGAGCTTGATGGCTCTCACTGCTCCAAAAATTGTTATCAAAATCAGTTTGTAAATATTCAATTCTCGTAAAACAAAAATCATGCCAAGCCCTGCGTTATACAGGATCCTATCAATATTACCGAATATGTTCCAAACAGCACGCACATGAACACAAACACGTCACTGCGCATGAATCCCGTCCTTGTATAAAGAAGACTTGAATCATGGACATTGCGACGGCTGCGGTCCTTACGCGATGTCATATAGAATATCCAGTACATCAGACTGCCGATAAGACTGCCTACGATGGCTCCTACAAGGATATCTCCTGCAAAATGTACACCTAAGTATGTCCTTATCAGCGAGTTGATTATAGCCCAAATTCCGACTGACAGACTGAACCATCTGTCTCTTACCAGCCACATGAACAGAGCCGCCAGGCCGAATGAATTGGCCGCATGCCCTGAGAAAAAGCCGTAAAGTCCTCCACGATAGCCGTTTACGGTATCCACCATATTTAATATATAGGGATCACGTGTGGGTCTGAGCCTATGGAAAAGCGGTTTGCAGACCGATGATGACAATTGGTCACACAAAACGACTGTCAGTACCACCATAAGCAGTACCAAAAGCAGTTTCTTGGGGTCTATGTTTCTGACTAACAGTAAGATAGCAAACAAGGCAAGCGGAATCCACACTAAGGCTGAGGTATATATATTGGCCACACCATCCCAGAAAAGGGATTCGCTGCCATTAATTGACAGCGTGGCCAATCTGTCTGTCTCTATGAGACCCTGTAACTCAGTCATTCATATTCCGATTAAATGATTTCCATTACGCTGACCGGTATCCAACCTGTATTTCCGTCCTCAAGTCTTATCTCCACCCACTCTTTCATGGAAGAATCAAGAATCTTAACCTTGCGTCCTTCATGAATGATGAACAGGTCTGTACCGGCGCTGGTGGGTGTACTCTTGACCGTAACACTCGGTGACATAATGATTGCGGTGTCACGCTGCTTGAGATTTCCCATCTGCGTTGTAGCGAAGATAAAAGATAAAATGGATAAAAGCAAGAAAAAGACACTAAAAGAGAAAGATATTTTTCTGATGCCTGATTTCTTGGAGAACAGCAGTATTCCCACCAATAATACGGTCAGAACAAACAGAATTACAGTCAGTAAGGCCCATCCGTTGACATCCAGGAGCGCCAGAAGTTTCTTAAACCAGACGGTTATAAACAACTGATTTACAGGACTTACCTTATCAACTGTCTTGGTACGTGCCAACTCCAGGTTGAATCTTATGTCAGGATCTGACGGATCAATCAGGTATGCGCGCTCGTAGTTGAGGATGGCTTTGGCAATCTCGTCACGCTTGAGCCAGCAGTTACCCAGATTCATATATAAGGTGGCGTTTACGCCCTGGTTCTCAATAACCCACTCGTATATGCTTATTGCTGTCAGATAGTCACCTTGTATATATGCGCTGTCAGCATCGGACAGTGTGGGAACGGCATCAATCTTTGTAGAATCAGTCACAAGACTGGTCATTCCGGTATTCTCCTGAGCCATTGCCAGGACAGGAACCAATGCAAATAAAAGAGCTATTATCTTTTTCATAATCCTATCACTTTATGGTGTTCTCAATCTGACCGATCACACGTGCGGCCTCTTCGTAAAGACGGTCCATGCGTCCGGTATCGTCACCTGGAGCGAAACGTGCGAACTCACAGTCATCCAACAATCCGATTACCTGTCTGACAGGTTCCTCAGGCACATTCCTGCGCTTCAGGCTGGCCTCGATATTCTCCTTGGAGAGCTCTGCCACAGGAATAGAGAGCTTATCACCGAAATAGCCCTGCAGAGCACGCATCATCTCATCGTAGAACTGATCCTTACGGTTCTCCTTCATCAGCTTACGTGCAACCTTAAGGCGCTTTACAGCAACTGAATTGGCCTTTCCTGCGCGTACCTTGGCCACGTTGGCGTTATCGGCCACACGCTTTCTTGAAATTGCCACAACGGTAATCAGGATTACAAGCGGCAATGCCAGGCAGAGCCAGAACAGAAATGAGCCGAAGAACTGCGAACTGTCTGATTTGAGTCTGGACGGTGTCGAGTGGAAACGTACATCCTGACCTACATACTTGAGATCCTCCTTGTTGACGTATGAGACAGATCCCTGGGACTCGCTTCCACCCTGCCCTTTGGCTACGTTCAGCGTGTATTCATCGGTCTTTACGGTCTTGTATGTTCCGCTCTTGGGATCAAAATACTGGAACTCCAGCGCAGGTATGGTGTACTGGCCGGCGTGACGCGGAATAAACAGATACTCATATACCTTGTTACCGGTCTGGCGGCCGCCCTTGATGGTGTATTTGTTGTCAATCTTGGGATCATAGATGTCAAAGTCCTGCGGGAACTTCATCTCAGGCGTCTTTACGAGCTTGAGGTTACCGGTTCCTGACAGGATTACCCTGACTGTAACGGCGTCATTGGCAGTCACATCGGTGCTGCTGATGGTAGAACTGATGCTGAAGTCACCTACTCCTCCGTAGAATGCGTTTGACTTGCCTTGCGGCAGGGGCTTCACATTGATCTTTATGGGCTTTGAGGTGAGGTCCTTCTTTACCTCAATATACCTTGAGGAGTTGAAGAACATGTCAAAGATATCGCCGCTGTTGTTTTCAACCCTCTGTGCTATTACGCCTTCAAACGGGGTTGCGGGTATCTCCAGTTCACCGGAATGCTGCGGGAACAGTACATACTGGTTCCATATCATTGTCTGATAGTTGCGTCCGTTGTAGTGCTCCAGATTGAACTCCTTGTTTGACGGAAGGTCAACCTCCTGGACATGACAGTTCTTGATGTCCGGCATGTTGTTGGTCATGGTCTGCAGGTCAACTGACGGCAGCTTGTAGATCTTGAATGTCAGCAGAAGAGCCTCCTGCTCATATACCGTGGTCTTGTCGACGGTGGCCAGCATGAAGAGTTCATCGGCACCTACTGACTGCGAGCCCTGTCCCGATGACTGCCTGTTTGCGGGCTGGCCACCCCCCTGCCCTTGTGCGGCCTGCTGTGCCTGATCAGGAGGCAGTACTTTGATGGTCAGTCTGTTTGAGGTCAACTGCTTGCCGTTGGCCTTTATGGTGGCACCGTCAAGTTCTACCTCACCCTCATCGGATGCTACGGCTGTAAAGGTGTAAGTGATTGTGGTACTGCTTTCTACCTTGCCTTTTATGATGGTGGTGCTGGACGATGTCGAAGTGGCCGGTCCGGTAAGTATCTGGATACTCTTCATATCCGGAGCACGGAACTCCTTGGCGTCACGGGTATTGACCTTGTATGTGATTCTGAAACGCTCACCCACCACTACGGCCTTTGGCGCCTGTGCGGTGAATGTCACGTCCTGGGCAATAGCTCTTACTCCGACCAGCATTACAAGCGTGGCTGCAAGTAACAGTCCTTTTGTCTTGTTGAGTATATTCATAATTACCAATCTTTTTCCAACGGTTTTTTAGGCTGAGCCTTCATAAGCTGTTCCTGGACTCTCTCCTGAACGTCTTTCTCGTCCTGCATTGCAGCCTGCAGAATCTGCTCGGCATTCTCCTGCGACATCTCTTCCTCCTGCTGTTGCTGCTGTTGCTGCTCCTGTTGCTGTTCCTGCTGGTCCTGCTGCTGTTGCTGCTGGTCCTGTTGCTGTTCCTGCTCCTGTTCCTGCTGTTGCTCCTGCTGCTGTTGCTGCTGATCCTGGAGCATGCGTTGGGCAAGAATCATGTTGTAACGGGTCTCATCATCCTGAGGATTGTTTCGCAACGCCTGTTTGTAAGCCTCGACAGCCTTGTCATACTGCTCGCACATATGGTAAACCACGCCCGTGTTGTGATAGGTCTTGGCAAGGTCCTGTTTGCATTTGTCAAGGTCCTTCTTTGAGGCCGACGGATTATCCATGAGCTCTTTTTTCTGCGCCTCCAGGGCACCAGCCATCTTGCTGTACTGCTCAATGGCCTCATTGGGTTTCTGCTGAGCCGTATATGCGTTTCCCAGATTGAAGTATGCCTCATTGAGTTCCGGGTTCATATCCAGGGCCTTCAGGTAGTTCTCCTCGGCCTTGATAAACAGGCTGTCTTCAAACATATGGTTGCCCTTGCGTACGAACGAACGGTCCGAACGCTGTGCGTATGCACCTGCAACGGATGCTGTCAAAAGGCAGAACAACAATATCTTTTTCATTTTACTCTCTCCTCATCGGTTTTGAACAGACTGAAATTCCTGAGTCTGGGGTTACGGCTCTCGCAGATGAATATCTCAAAGAGCAGTATAACCAGGATCATCCAGGCTATGATAGCGAACTGTTCGTCATATTCAGTATAGACAGTGGTCTCGACATCGGCCTTGGCCAGTTTGTCAATCTCCTTCTGCAGCGCTTTCTCAGCCGCATTTGAGTTGTCCACGTAGAAATAGGCGCCCTTGCCTGCCGCTGCGATGTTACGGCACATCTCCTCGTTGAGGCGTGTCACAACCACATTGCCTTCACGGTCCTTGCGGAACTCGCCTCTCTTGTCACCGGGTATGGGTGATCCTGAAGGCGAACCTACACCCATCACGTATACCGTGTAACCCTTCTCGGCGGCAGCCTGCGCAGCCTCTACCGCACCGCCTTCATGATTCTCACCGTCTGTTATCACAATGATGGCCTTGCCTACCCCCTCATTGGGAGTGAAACTGCGTGTAGCCAGTTCAATGGCGGTCTTTATATCGGTTCCCTGGCGTGTTATGAGCGCGGGGCTGATGGTATTCAGGAATACCTTGGCCGATATGAAATCACTTGTAATGGGCAACTGCACGAATGCATCGCCGGCAAATACTATCAGGCCTATCTTGTCATCCTTGAACTGGTCAACCAGATTGGATATGATGCGCTTGGACTTCTCAAGACGGTTGGGCGTAACGTCATCGGCCAGCATTGAATTGGATATATCCAGTGCGATGACGGTCTCAATGCCCCGGCGGGTTACAGTCTCCTGCTTGGAGCCGAACTGAGGTCTGGCCAGAAGGAAGCAGCATAAGGTGTAGCATGCAAACAGCAGCCAGAACTTTATGTTGGGTCGGCTCACGGAGGCATCGGGCATAAGGCGTGATATCAACTCGCGGTCACCGTACTCCGATAGTTTCATGCGTCGGCGTATGTTGGAGAACACATGCAGTGCCACCAGTACCGGAACCAGCACCAGCAGATACAGATATTCGGGATTTGCGAACTTGAACATAGTGACTCCTTTTTATGGTATTGTACGCAATACTGTCTGTTTAAGCAGGATTGACAGCAGCAGGCTCAGCAGCAGTGCCAGGGCAAGCGGCTGATACTGTTCCTGGTTCTTACTGAACTCCTTGACCTGGAGCTTGGTCCTTTCCAGTTTGTCAATCTCCTCATAAACCTCCTTCAGTTTGCTGTTGCTGGTGGCACGGTAATACTGACCGCCTGCAGTCTGTGCAATCTGACGGAGTACGTTCTCATCTATCTCAACGGCCATGTTCACGTACTGTGTGCCGAATGCGCCCTGTACGGGATACGGAGCAGTGCCATTTGTTCCGACACCGATGGTGTATACCCTGATGCCGAAACTCTTGGCCATCTCGGCTGCGGTCATGGGCGATACTTCACCGCGGTTGTTTGAACCGTCGGTCAGCAGGATGATGACCTTTGACTTGGCCTGGCTGTCCTTGAGACGGCTTATTGCATTGGCCAGACCCATTCCTATTGCCGTTCCGTCCTCGATAATACCCCTTGCGGCAATATCGCTGCTCACGTTCTGGAACATGTTCAGAAGGACGGCATGGTCAACAGTCATGGGACACTGGGTGAACGCCTCTCCTGCAAATATAGTCAGACCTATGTTGTCATTGGGACGTCCGTTTATGAAATCCGATGCCACCTGCTTGGCAGCCTCAATACGGTTGGGTTTGAGGTCTTCGGCCAGCATACTGGTCGATACATCGACGGCAAGCATTATATCAATACCCTCTATCTCAGTATCCTGCCAGCGGTCGGTAGTCTGGGGACGTGCCAGGATAAGGGACAGCAGTACGATTGCTGCCATATCAAGTATAAACGGGACGTGAATAAGGTAATATTTCCAGCTTTTTCTCATGCCGCTGTACATGGACAGGGTCGGTACAGACATGGCGGCACGCCTCTTATTGCTCTTGAGTACATACCAAAGAACGCATGGTATGACCAGAAGCATCAGAAGTAGATATGCGCTGTTTGCAAATGTCATGACTATTGTTCTTTAGAAAAACAGATAATACAATTTCAAAACCGCCAGCACAAAGAATGCCGTACCGGCTGCAGCAATGACTATTCCCGCTGTAAGTAATACCATACGGGCTCCCTTGCTGCGTTTCTCCTCAATGATAGTCTCCTCTTCCTTGGGCTGCAGTTCCTCGGGTGACACCTCTATCTTGGTGTCATTGACAAACTCCAGGGCATTGATCAGATTCTGATCATTCTCGTTCAGCATTGGTTTGAACTTGGCGAACTTTACCATATCGGCCGTAGAAAGAAGGTCACGCAGTTCACTGAGCGACTCCTTGTCCCTATTCTCCTCAAGATGCTCCAGTATCTCATATGAGGTCATCTCGGTGGCATTGAAACCGAACCGGTCATTGATATACTCACGCAGGATATCCGTAAGCTGGGTATAATAGGCCTTTGAATCCTCACTGTGAGGGCCGCCTGACTGACGGAGTTCCTCTATGTCGGATATGGCACGCACATGTGCCGGCACCTTGGGCTCGATCTTTATCCTCCTGATAATAGGCTTGTCGTCACGGTACCTGACAAACAGATATATGGCGGCGACAATTGCAATAGCGGCAAGAATCCAATAAAAAGCCAGCCCTTTGACCTCATAGAACTTTACAGGAGTATTCATATTCTCCTTGGGGCCGAAAATCTGCTTGGCGTTCTCCTCTGGGATATCATATGACATGAATGCAAGCGCCAGACGATTTGACTGATACTCCTCTCCGTCAACCGTAACGGGAATGTACGGAATATAGATAAGAGTAGAGTCAAAGCATGTCAGCGTATAGTTACGGGTCACGAGCATCCTCTGTCCGTCATTCACGTACTGCGTATCGGTGGTTACGGGCGGGAGAATCTCAAGCCCGCGGACAATGGTGTCACGGTAAGCCGGGAATGTAACCTCCTGGCCTGCGTCACATGCAACCTCCACATGCAGTCCGGTCTGCTGTCCCACCCACATCATCATTGAGTCCAGCTCAGCCTTCACAATGACATTCTGAGCCGATGACAACGCGGGAATCAGTCCCAGACACAGATATATAAGGAATCTTTTCATCTTAGTTTCGCTTGGCAAACAGTCCCATAAGGGCCTTTACATAATCCTGGTCAGTCCTGACGGATACTGAATCCACACTGCTTCGTGTCAGATAGTCCTGAATACGGGCTGTGTTATCCTCAAACCACTTGCGGTGCGCATTACGGACATTCCGGGACGATGTATCCACATACATCTCCTGTCCGCTTTCGGCATCGGTCAGTTTCATCAGACCCACGTCGGGCAGTTCCTCCATGCGCCTGTCATAGACACGTATGGCAACTATGTCATGCTTGCGGTTTGCAATGGTAAGAGCATTCCTGTAGTCATGCGAATCTATGAAATCGCTCAGCAGGAATGCCGTACAGCGTTTCTTTACGGCTCCTGTCAGGAACTCCAACGGAACGGTTATATCCGTGGTCTTGCTCTCCGGCTCATAGTTAAGGAGTTCACGTATCAGATACAGTATGTGTCTGCGGCCCTTCTTGGGCGGAATGAACTTCTCAATCCTGTCGCTGAAGAACACCAGTCCCACCTTATCGTTGTTCTCGATAGCGGCAAATGCAAGCGTGGCGGCTATCTCGGTAACCATCTCGCGCTTCATCATTACCTGCGTACCGAAATTGAGGCTGTCCGACACGTCCACCAGAAGCATTACGGTAAGTTCACGCTCCTCTTCAAACACCTTTGAGTAGGGTTTGTTCATGCGGGCGGTAACATTCCAGTCTATATCACGGGGCTCGTCACCGTACTGGTACTCGCGCACCTCGCTGAATGCCATACCACGACCTTTAAAGGCGGTATGGTACTGACCGGCAAAAATGTTACTGGACAGACCACGGGTCTTAATCTCAATTTTCCGGACCTTCGCTATCAGTTCACTTGTCTCCATACTAAACTGATTACAAAGCAGTTAAATCAAGGTACTTCAACCTTGTTCAGAATGCGGCTTACCAGTTCGTCCTGAGTTACGTTGGTTGCCTCGGCCTCATATGTAAGGCCGATGCGGTGACGCATTACATCATGAGCGATGGCACGTACATCCTCGGGAACAACGTAACCTCTGCGCTTGATGAACGCGTATGAACGGGCTGCGAGAGCCAGGTTTATGGATGCACGGGGTGATCCGCCGAACGAAATCAGTTCCTTTACCTCCTTAAGTCCGTATTTCTCAGGATAACGTGTTGCAAACACAATATCGGCGATATACTGCTCAATTTTCTCATCCAGGTATACCATATCAACAACCTTACGTGCCTCGATGATGTCATCGGTGGTCATTACAGGCTTTACGGTACCTACCTCATGGTGTATCTGCTGATGGATTATCTTCTTCTCCTCCTCAATCTTGGGATAGTCAATGACTGCCTTGAGCATGAAACGGTCTACCTGAGCCTCGGGCAGCGGGTATGTACCCTCCTGCTCTATCGGGTTCTGTGTAGCCATTACAAGGAAAGGTTTGGGAAGTTTGAATGTCTCACCGCCCAGTGTCACCTGACGCTCCTGCATGGCCTCGAGCAATGCGCTCTGTACCTTGGCGGGAGCACGGTTGATCTCATCGGCCAGGATGAAGTTGGCAAATACCGGACCCTTCTTGGGCAGGAATGTCTCATCCTTCTGGCTGTATATCATTGTACCTACAACGTCGGCAGGCAAAAGGTCGGGAGTAAACTGTATTCGGTTGAAACTGGCGTCAATCAACGATGCCAGGGTCTTGATGGCAAGTGTCTTGGCCAGACCGGGCACACCTTCAAGCAGGATATGTCCATCAGAAAGAAGTCCTATAAGAAGCGACTCTACAAGATGTTTCTGTCCCACGATTACCTGATCCATTCCGGCCATCAGGTTGGTAACGAATGCGCTCTGTTTTTCAATGCGCTCATTCAGTTCCCTAATGTCAACATTTTCACTCATAAGATTCTAATTTATCAGTTAGTCAGTCCGTGCCCGCACCCTTTCGGGAACAGGCACGACCCAAATATATGACTATTTATCAGCCGTTATCGGCTAAAAAGGTTTAAATAGTATTGCTTTTATAATACCGTTAAACTTAATTGTCATTTGTTGGCCAGTTCAGGCACCTTTACCTTGTAGCCAACCGGCATTCTCTTGAATGCCCTGGTCTTAAGACCGTTGTACTTGGCAATGTACGGCCACAGTTTCTTGGTTCCGTAGTACTGCAGTGAAATGGTGGTGAGCATATCGCCCTTAACCATTGTGTGGGTAGCCTTGGTACCTGTGATCTTGTAGTTTACGGTGTCTGCTATGGTAAAGAGCGGCAGAGCCTTGTCCTGATCAGCCTTGGTGAGTGTGAACTTGGCGGGTTCCTTCTTGGCAGGCTGAGCAGCGGGCTTCTTCTCAGGCGCAGGCTGTACAGCTGCAGGTGCGGGAGCCTTATCCTTGCCGTTCTTATCGGCATCCTTCAATGCCTTGCCGCCAAACAAAGGCCAGAGGAGGAATATAATCAAAGCCAGTACCAGAATAATTGAAAGAATCCATATAAGAACCTTGAGACCGCCCTTACCCTCTTTCTTTTCTGTTTCATTTACCTGAGGCTTTGCAGCCTCCTTCTTCTCACTTGCTTTCTTGCTCTTTTCCATATCAGTTGTTTGCTTAATTGTTGATTCTGCGGTTTGTAATGCATCGGACTGCTCCATCGAATCAAGCCTGGCAGCCTGTTCTTCGGTGATTTCGACAGTTTCAAACGATGCAAAAGGTTTGTTGATACGATCTTTGAGGTCGGCATCAGGAACGAATGATATCTTCTGATGTCCCTCTATGGTGAACCTCTCGCCCGTATTTACGTTGACACTCTCACGGTCCTCCATGTCTACCAACTTGAAGGTACCAAGTCCCTTGACCTTTACTACGCCTTCTGTGAGGACACTCTGTGATATGATGTCAAAGAAGTTCTTTACGAACTGCTCAGATGCGGCTTTTGACATTCCGCCAGCCTGTGACAGCAGGTCAGCAAGCTGAGAAAGATTGATCTTGTTATCCATAGCCGTACCTTATTTGAGTTTCTCCTTAAGTATTGAACTGGGCTTGTATGTCAGCACAAGTTTTGGAGGTACCAGCATACGTACTCCTGTGGTCGGATTGACCGATACACGCTCATTCTTTTTCTTAACTTCAAGAACACCGAATCCGGAAAGACTCACGGAATCGCCGTTCTGCCAAAGGTTCTCCATGACACCGATAAGTGTCTGGATCTGCTGCGCAGCCTGCTCGGCCGACATCTGGCATTTGCCGGACAATTCTGTCAAAAACTGCTTGTTGTTCATTTATCGGTTAGTTTGGTTGTTTATTTCACTTTTCCATACAGGTCAAAGGCATCGGCCTCAGTAACCTTTACATTCACGAATTCACCTATGGGCAGTTCCCTGTCAGCCTTGATAAGAACCTCGGGATCCACCTCCGGTGAATCAAACTCGGTACGTCCCACGTAATAATCACCCTCCAGGCGGTCAATCATAGTCTTGAAGGTCTTACCCACCTTGGATTCACTTATTGAAGCCGATATCTCCTGCTGTACGCGCATGAGACGTGACAGGCGGGCCTGCTTGATTTCATCGGTGATATCGTCCTTATAATGCTGTGCCGAGTATGTTCCGTCTACCTCACAGTATGCGAAAGCGCCCATGCGCTCAAATCGCTGTTCCTTGACAAAATCCACCAATTGGGCGTAATCATCATCGGTTTCACCGGGAAATCCCACCATGAGTGTGGTACGCAGATGTATTCCGGGCACCTCCTCACGTATGCGTGCCAGAAACTCACGGGTCTGCTGAGCCGTAATGTTGCGGTGCATGCGCTTGAGTACGGGATCGCTGATATGCTGCAGGGCTATATCCATGTACTTGCACACGTTCTCACGCTCACGCATTACCGGAAGCAGGTCAAACGGGAAGTTGTTGGGATAGCCGTAGTGCAGACGCAGCCACTCCACTCCGGGAAGGTCAGACAGACGCTGTACCAGTTCTGCAAGCGTAGGCTTATGGGCAATGTCCGTGCCGTAATATGTCAGATCCTGGGCAATCAGCTGAATCTCCTTAACGCCCTTGGCAACCAGTTTGCGGGCCTCATCCAGGATATCCTCCTGGCTGCGTGACTGGTATTTGCCGGTCATAAGGGGTATTGCACAGTATGCGCAGCCTCGGTTGCAGCCCTCGGCAATTTTAAGATAGGCGTAATGTGACGGTGTGGTGATGATGCGCTCATTCTCGTATTCACCGTGCCATTTGCGACCCATTTCCTTCAGGATTCCGCCCCAGTCAAACTTGCCGTACCAGCCGTCCACCTCCGGGATCTCGGCCATCAGTTCCTTATGGAACTTCTGCGAGAGGCAGCCCATGACATATATTTTGCCAACCTTACCGGCCTTTTTAAGTTCAGCGCACTCCAGGATCATGTTGATTGACTCCTCCTGAGCATCGCCTATAAAACCGCATGTATTGATGACAACCGTCTCGGCGCTGACCTTGTCAGGATCATGTCTGACCTTAAGGCCCTCGGCTCTGAATTGAGCTATAAGTTTCTCAGAATCAACAAGATTCTTAGAGCAGCCTAAAGTGATTATGTCAACGCTGTTATGACGCATGTTACTGTGCATTGAAGAGTGAATCAACGAATTCGGTCTTGTTGAACACCTGCAGATTGTCTATACCCTCGCCCAGTCCGACGTACTTTACGGGCACCTTGAACTGGTCTGAAATACCTATTACCACACCGCCCTTGGCAGATCCGTCCAGTTTGGTGATAGCCAACTGTGTGACTTGTGTTGCCAGTGTGAACTGTCTGGCCTGCTCAAAGGCGTTCTGACCGGTGGAACCGTCCAGAACCAGCAGTACATCATCAGGGGCGCCCTCTACGACCTTGTTCATCACGTTGCGGATCTTGGTAAGTTCGTTCATCAGGCCAACCTTGTTGTGCAGACGGCCGGCGGTATCAATCAGTACCACATCGACATCATTAGCCACAGCTGAACTCAATGTATCGTAAGCCACCGATGCGGGATCAGAGCCCATTTCCTGCCTGATCACCGGCACATCCACCCGGCGTCCCCACTCCTGCAACTGCTCAATGGCGGCGGCACGGAATGTATCAGCAGCGCCAAGCATCACCTTAAGGCCGCGTTTCTTGAACTGATAGGCAAGTTTACCGATTGTAGTGGTCTTTCCCACTCCGTTCACGCCGACCACAAGCACCACGTAAGGCTTGCGGCCCTTGGGAACGCTGAAAGGCTCCTGTTCATCATCAGGATTATTCTCCACCAGAAGGGCCGATATCTCGTCACGCAGTATGGAGTTGAGTTCGGACGTACCCATGTACTTGTCACGTGCCACACGCTCCTGAATGCGCTTTACGATCTTGAGAGTGGTCTCTACACCTACATCGGATGTAATGAGCACCTCCTCAAGATTATCCAGCACCTCATCGTCAACGACCGATTTACCTGCAACGGCGCGGGCTATCTTGGAAAATACAGAGGTCTTGGTCTTTTCAAGACCTTTGTCAAGGACCTCTTTCTTATCTTTTGAGAAGAATGAAAACAAACCCATAAAAAACATTGGTGAATACGGCGGTTTTTAGCCGTACCCATTCTGCAAAATTATATAAATAAGGTGGAATAAACAATACCGGCAAAAAAGAAGAGTGACTTAAAAAAGCCACTCTTCTGTATTTTTTTTGTCAAGTATCCGTTTACTTGATAGCGTCCTTAAGCTGCTCGTCACTGACGATCTGCTCTGTGAACATATAAGCACCGGTCTTGGGGCTCTTAACCATCTTAATGACCTTGGCCATTGAGACCTTACCCTGACGCAGGGTAGCAACTACTTTCTTTGCCATGGTTTAAAACGTATTACT